>JAZQHZ010000162.1:0-4457 GCA_045540855.1 Clostridia bacterium | reverse complement strand
TAATTACGCATTACGCATTGTTGGGATTAACCCAAATCAACACCACCGCACACAAAAAGAGATTGTCCGCAGGACAATCTCTTTAAAATTCAATTATCTGTTGAAGAAACCTTCTGTATTTGTTGTGCTCATTCTCGGTCTTAATCTTCTTGCTGCAACCATATCGTCGCCGCCTTCAATCGGACGTCTCTGCGGTGCTGCCTGAGCCTGTGCCGCATATCTTGCATAACGGTCATTCTCTGCTTTTTTGCCACCCTCAAGTCCTGTTGCGATTAATGTAACCTTGATATCATCCTTCAATGTCTCATCAACTGCTGTACCGATGATGATGTTTGCATCTGCTGATACCATATCTCTTACGATACCTGATACCTCGCTTACGTCCACGAGTGAGAACTCGCTTCCGCCTACGATGTTAAGAAGTACACTCTCTGCACCTGTGATATTTGTCTCTAAGAGCGGGCTCTCGATTGCAGCGTGAACTGCATCCTGAGCAGCATTCTCACCCTTACCTGTACCAATACCCATATGTGCAACACCGCTGTCCTTCATAATTGTACGAACGTCAGCGAAGTCACAATTCATAAGACCCTGCTGTGTGATAACCTCGATGATACCCTGCACACCCTGGCGGAGTACATCGTCAGCAAGCTTGAATGAATCCTTTAATGTAACCTTCTTGTCCGAAATCTTTAAAAGTAAATCATTCGGAATTGTAACGATAGCATCAACCTTATCTGCCAATGAAGCGATACCCTCCTCAGCATTCTTCATTCTCTGCGGTCCTTCAAAGAAGAACGGCTTTGTAACTACTGCTACTGTTAAGATGCCTAATGACTTTGCTGCCTCTGCAATAAGCGGAGCCGCACCTGTACCTGTACCGCCGCCCATACCGGCTGTTACAAATACCATATCTGTATCCTTGAATAAGTTCTTGATCTCGTCCTTTGTTTCTTCAGCTGCCTGTCTGCCTACCTCCGGCTTTGCACCTGCGCCTAAGCCGCCTGTAAGCTTTGCACCAATCTGTAAAACTGTCGGTGCCTTTACTGATGATAACTGCTGTACGTCTGTGTTCACGCAGATAAATTCAGCCTTTGTTACGCCGGCCTCAATCATTCTGTCAACAGCGTTGTTACCGCCGCCGCCTACGCCGACTACCTTAATCTTTGCACCCTCTGTTGTGATGTTCTCTTCTAAATCTATAGGCATTACCATTTTCTATATCCTCCTTCATAGTAGGTATATTACCGCTTTATACATTATATCTATTATATTGTACTATTTTTTCCTGTCAGTTTCAAGGGTTTTTTCGAACATTTTTCAATTTTCACCCCAAAAAATTGCACAAAATTATCTTCGTTTTTTTGGTTATTTTTTACGGAATATATTCTGCCCTGCCTGCGACGGTCAAATCTATGATTCCGCGGGCATTATCGTCTATATTTCCGCTTGTCACTGCGGCATTGAACATTCTTATCTTTCGCTCAAGCTCAAGACGTGTTCCGCACAGTGCATCTATTCTGTCATCATAGCCGAAGCGTATATTTGTGATATCAGTCAAATCAATGTAATCAAGTCTTGACAGCATTCCGAGTGAATTCATAACCTCAAGACAGGTCTGAAGCACCTGAGTTTTTTCCTCTTCCTCACTGTCAAGCGTTAATGTATCGCCGATTGAATACTTCGGTACTACAATTCCGTCAATATGTGCCAGTGCATCCGTATCAAATTCCTCTCCGTCCGAAAGCACCTTGAGCTGTGGGTCAATCACTATATTGAACCCGTTCATATCAACTCTTGCCGCAGGCACACATTCTACTATGCTAACCTCAACAGTCGGCGGTATCACAAATTTTGCTATGCTTACCTCTTCTATATAGCTCAGATCCGAAAGCTGAGCCGCCACGTCATTTTCAGACAGTAAAATCAGGTTTGTCCCGTTAAGCGGTTCAAGACGTGAGGTAACCTCGTCCGCTGTAACAATTCTGTTTCCGCTTACACCAAAGCCCTGAATGTTAAGAAGCGGCGTAAAGAACAGCACAATAATGCTGATTATTACAACCGTTATCAGCGCAAAGGTCACACGCATACGCAATGCACGAAGCTTTTTTCTCTTGCGTATCTTCGCCATCGCCTGCTTACGCCTTTGCTCGTCCCTTCTTTCCTTGAGCTCACTCTGGACACGGTCCATATTATACTCCGGATTATTCAAGCGTCTTCCGTAGCTGCTCCGATAATTCTTTATATCCGACTTCGGAGGAATGTAGTTTTTATCTTTCTTATCCATCTCTAACCCTTTTAAAAACACTTTTCTATTAGGAAATCATAGCAATTTCCTAATAGATAAGCCTCCTAACTCCTCTTTATTACGGCATTGCATTTGCTCAACGCCTTTTCAATTTCCTCATAGCCTCTGTCTATGTAACACGCACCCTCAATTTCACTTGTGCCCTTTGCACACAATGCCGCAATCACAAGTGCCGCACCGCCACGAAGCTCCTGTGCCCTCACCTTCGCTCCGTTAAGCTCCTTAACACCTCTTACAACCGCACTTCTGCCCTCTACCTTTATATCCGCACCCATTCTCACCAGCTCGTCAACGTGGCGGAAGCGGTTTTCGAATATGTTTTCCACAAATATTCCCGTACCCTCAGCCGTTGTCGCCATTGCCATAAACGGCGACTGTATATCGGTAGGAAATCCGGGGTATGGCATAGTGCGCAGCATCGGCAGATTTTTCAGCCTGCCTCTGGATTTTAGATGTATTGTGCTTTTATCCGCAACTACCTTTGCACCCATTTCACGCAGTGCGTGAAGCATTGCTCCCATGCTTGAAGCATCTGCATCCGTCAGAAAGATTTCGCCGTTCGTTGCAGCTGCCGCCGCAAGATACGTCGCCGCCACAATTCTGTCCGGCATTACGTTATACTGTGCTCCTCTTAGACTTTTCACACCCTTTACGGTTATAAAGCTGCTGCCCGCACCGCTCACCCTCGCACCCATTGCATTGAGGAATTTTGCAAGGTCCACTATCTCAGGCTCACGTGCTGCATTGAGTATGGTTGTCG
This sequence comes from Clostridia bacterium, assembly GCA_045540855.1. GTDB lineage: Bacteria > Bacillota > Clostridia > UBA1381 > UBA1381 > UMGS1958. The sequence goes on along the minus strand of JAZQHZ010000162.1, from coordinate 1,389 downwards.
TACCCTCGGCACAGACTGATGCAAGCATAATATTTTCCGTCGCACCCACACTTGGGAAATCCAGATGAATATCTGCTCCTCTGAGCTTTTTCGCAGTGCATACTATGTAGCCGTGCTCCTCACGGATATTCACACCCAGCTCCTTCAAGGCCTTCAGGTGCAAATCTATGGGACGAAGTCCTATCGGGCACCCGCCCGGCATACTCACCCTCGCCTCACCGCAGCGTGTGATTATCGCACCAAGGAATATAATGGATGAACGCATCTCACGCATAAGGTCATCACAGATTTCGCAGGTACAAAAGCCGTCGGGATCTACTATGACGGTGTTTCCAAGTCTTTCCACCCTGCACCCGAGCCGCTTTAAAACAAGGTCTGTCATTTCCACATCACGCAGCTTCGGGCAGTTATGCAGAACGCATTTTTCGCTTGCCATAACAGTTGCCGCAAGAATAGGCAGAACTGCGTTTTTCGCACCCTGCACACGAATTTCGCCCAAAAGCGGCACACCGCCTTCAATTATGAGCTTACACATTTTTCGCACCTCACTTTCACTTAGCATATACTATGTGAAGTGAGATAAATTTGTTACTCATTTCCTTCCGGAAAAATACTCTAAGCAGGTTGCCTTTGTTTGAAACGCCAATGTGTGCGAATACTTCGGACAAAGGTAAGATGCAATGAATATTTACTGCTCTTTTTCTATCTCGTGTATCTTTGCAACTCTGTCTGCGTGTCTGCCGCCCAAATGCTCTGCATCAAGCCACGCATCAACCATCATAAACGCAAGCTCTCTGCCTACAACTCTGCCGCCTAAGCAGATGATATTTGCATTGTTATGCTCCTTTGCCATCTTTGCACTGAACACGTCTGAGCAAAGTGCGGCTCTGATACCGTCAAATTTGTTTGCGGCAATTGAAATGCCTATACCTGTTCCGCAAAGAAGAATTCCTCTCTCTGCCTCACCGCTAAGCACTGCCTTGCATACCGGCTTTGCACAGTCCGGATAGTCGATGCTGTCCTCTGTGAATGTACCGTAATCCTTCACCTCGATACCTCTTTCAATCAGGTGTGAAATTACGTGCTTCTTTAATTCAAAACCGCCGTGGTCGCTTCCTATTGCTATCATTTTATTGTATCTCCTTGTATTTGTTGTTGTAAATTAATGTTTATATATTAGGCTTCTCCTTGAGGAGAGGCTCCGCCGCAGGCGGTGGTGAGGTGTAGGATGCGAAACATCCGTCGGATTTTCCACCTCATCCGGCACTTCGTGCCACCTTCCCCTCAAGGGGAAGGCAACACCGCTAAACAATAATTTTTCATCCTTCGGATGAAAAATTTCATTCAATTGTGAATTGTGAATTATGAATTGTGAATTTAAATTAATGT
>JAZQHZ010000161.1:0-3661 GCA_045540855.1 Clostridia bacterium | reverse complement strand
TTGCCTTCCCCTTGAGGGGAAGGTGGCACGAAGTGCCGGATGAGGTGGAAAATCCGACGGATGCTTCGCATCCTACACCTCACCACCGCCTGTGGCGGAGCCTCTCCTCAAGGAGAAGCCCAATATATAAACATTAATTTAAAATATTCATTCAATAAAAAGGAGGAATCGCAATGAAGAAATTACTTGCTCTTATCTGCCTTCTTGCCCTTACGGGCTGTGGCGGCGGGGAAATAGAGGTTGAGCCGTTTTCTTATGAAGAGACTGTCAGCAAATATTCCGGAGATTCCCCGGGCGTAGCTCGTGACGGTTTTAAAAACACGTCTCAAGCTGAAATAAAGGATGCTGAGGATGCAATAGAACGTTCAAAAAACGAAGTTACAGTTGATTATGATTCTGTTATGGTTTCCTATGACGATTCCTCGGATATGTGGTTCGTGATGTACTATTCTGAAAATAAGGTCGGAGGAAATCAGGACATATATCTCGACAGTAACGGCGTGACTCAAATGATTGTTTACGGAAAATAAAAATTACAAAGCTATTATCTTTCGACTAAAAAGGAGAACATAAAAATGCCAAGATCAATTGACGAAACAGCAGGACTTTCACTGCTTGGAAATAAAAAAACAGTGTACTCGGACAAGTACGCACCTGAGGTGCTTGAAACCTTTGTCAACAAGCACCCGGACAACGAATATATGGTAACCTTCGATTGCCCGGAATTTACTTCACTGTGCCCTATCACAGGTCAGCCGGACTTTGCCAAGATTACAATCAACTATATCCCGAACGTTAAAATGGTTGAATCGAAATCGCTGAAATTATATCTTTTCAGCTTCCGCAACCAGGGCGATTTCCACGAGGACTGCATCAACATCATTATGAAGGACCTCGTAAAGCTTATGGAGCCGAAATACCTTGAGGTAAAAGGAATATTTACGCCCAGAGGCGGAATTTCAATCTACCCGTTTGCCAACTACGGCGAGCCGGGTACCAAATACGAAAAAATCGCATCGGAGAGATTGTTTTCACAATTAAAATAATTGCATAGTGCGAAAAAGAAGCAAGCAGATTGTACTTTTTTAAAACGCCGACGTATGTGTATACTTCAAGTTTTAAAAAAGCTCGAGATGCGTAGCTTATCTTTCGCACAGAACGGAGACACGATATGAATAAAAAAGCATTAATAGTATTAAGCGGCGGTCAGGATTCTACCACCTGCCTTTTCTGGGCAATTGACCGCTTTGGAAAAGATAACGTTGCCGCAATCGGCTTTGATTACGGACAGAGACATAAGGCGGAATTGGTATGTGCAGAGGAAATCTGTGCGGAGTTTGGTGTCCCCTTTGCGGTGGTGGAAACACCGATTATAAATCAGCTCAGTGCAAACTCGCTTACCCGCGAGGATATTCCGGTTGAGGAGGAAAAGCCGGAGGGTGCAGTGCCCAATTCATTCGTTGAGGGCAGAAATTTACTGTTTTTGAGCTATGCCGCAATCTATGCAAAAACCCACGGTATGACAGAGGTTGTAACGGGCGTGTGCGAGACGGATTTTTCGGGATATCCCGACTGTCGTGACGTTTTTGTGAAATCGTTAAACGTTACTTTAAATCTTGCAATGGATTACAATTTCGTAATCCACACACCGCTGATGTGGCTCACAAAGGCACAGACCTGGGAGCTTGCCGACAAATTAGGTCAGCTTGATACAATTTACAACAAAACTCTCACCTGCTATAACGGCATAAAGGGCGAGGGCTGCGGACATTGTCCGGCGTGCTTCTTACGCAAGCGTGGCTATGACGAATATATGGAAATGAGGGACACGAAATGTACGAGGTAAGAAAAAGAATAGAGGTCAGTGCGGCACATAAGCTTGCACTTGATTACAAGTCGAAGTGCACAAATCTGCACGGACACAACTGGATAATTGACGTGTATTTAAGAAGCGAAACCTTAAACGCAAACGGTATGGTTATGGACTTTACCGAAATCAAGAAAAAGGTTCAGGACAAGTTCGACCACAAGGTGATAAACGACGTTGTGGATTTTAATCCCACAGCGGAAAATATGGCGAAATTTATCTGTGACGAGCTTGCTCCGTACTGTTACAGAGTTGATGTGCAGGAAAGCATCGACAACGTAGCAAGCTACGTTGTCAATTCGGAATTCGGAATTCGGAATTCGGAAATATTGTAATTTTTTGACTTTATCGAAAAATATATTTTATAAAGGAACATAGTAATGAAAATTATTGAGATTTTTGACAGCATTGACGGCGAGGGCATCCGTACCGGTCAGCCCTGTACGTTTATCCGCCTTGCCGGATGTAATCTGCGGTGCAGCTATTGCGATACGCTTTATGCTCTTTTCGGCGAAGAGGAAAAATGTGAATACACCGAAATGACGGTTGATGAAATTATTGCAAGGGTAAGCCCGAAATTCAAGCGCATAACCTTAACCGGCGGTGAGCCGCTTATCCATAAGGACTGCGATATTCTTATCGACGCACTGCTTAAAGAGGGACACGAAATCAACATCGAAACAAACGGTGCGGTGGATGTGCGTGAATTCCGCAAGGGACACGAAACAGACAAACTGTTTTTCACGGTTGATTATAAGCTTCCCTCAAGCGGAATGGAAGATAAAATGGTATGGGATAATTTTGTGTCCCTGAAACCGTATGACGTAATAAAATTTGTAGTCGGCTCGGACGAGGATTTGTCGGTGATGAAAGCGGTAATGGAAAAAATCACACCGGCGTATGAAAAAATGCCGCACATATTTGCCGGAGTGGTATTTGGCGAGTATGAACCGTTGAAGCCCATAGATGCGATAATGAGTGAACCTGTATTTAAAGATGTGCGGTATCAGATACAGTTACACAAACAGATATGGGATCCGAATGAACGAGGTGTTTAAATGAAAAAAGAATTTGATCACGAAAAAATAAAGAGTGCAGTCCGCACTTTAATTGAGGCTTTAGGCGATGACCCGGAGCGTGAGGGACTTATCGGCACACCTGACCGCGTTGCACGTATGTATGACGAGGTTTTCGAGGGTATGCGATACACAAATGACGAGATTGCGGATATGTTTAACAAGTGCTTTGAGGACGTTCATTCTAACGACCTTGTGCTTGTCAAGGACATTGAATGCTTCAGCTATTGCGAGCATCATCTTGCACTGATGTATAATATGAAATGCCACGTGGGATATATCCCGAACGGCAAGGTTATCGGGCTTTCAAAGATTGCACGTATTTGTGATATGGTGTGCAAGAGATTGCAGCTGCAGGAAAAAATCTGTGCGGACATTGCCGAGATTATGCAGAAGGTATGCGGCACGGATGATGTTATCGTAATTGTCGAGGGCGAGCACAGCTGTATGACGGCACGCGGAATCCGTTCAAGAGGTGCGAAAACACGCACCAGTGCGATAAGAGGTCTGTTCGACAGCGACCACGAATTACGTAACGAGGTTTATGCACTGCTTAAATAAATTCACAATTCATAATTCACAATTCACAATTGAATGTAATTTTTCATCCTTCGGATGAAAAATTATTTTAAATTATTGTTTATATATTAGGCTTCTCCTTGAGGAGAGGCTCCGCCGCAGGCGGTGGTGAGGTGTAGGATGCGAAGCATCCGTCGGA
>JAZQHZ010000160.1:0-5401 GCA_045540855.1 Clostridia bacterium | reverse complement strand
TATGTTAAATCACCTCCCCGGTGACATGATTCCCTATTGGGATTATGATTTTGTATCGGGCGATGAACCCCGTGACAGCTCGGCAGGAGCAATTTCTGTCTGCGGAATGATGGAAATGTGCCGTCATTTGCCCGACAGTGAGCCTGATAAGAAAATTTTTGAAAATGCATCGGCAATGATGCTTGAGGCACTTATTGACACTTGTACAGAAAAACCCCACAAATATGCGGAAGGTCTTTTATATAAAACAAGCGGAGCGGTAAGTATGGGGCTGGGGATAGAGGCAATAGCATCATATGGGGACTATCCTTATCTTGATGCACTTATGAGATTTTTAAACCCAAACTGGAAAATGCATTGGTAAAGAAATAAGGAGGTTTATATGTTTAAAGCAGGATTTTATGAAACAGAAATAACACCACCTCTCGGAGGTGTGATACCGGGTCATTTTTCAAATGACAGAGGTGAGGATATTTATGACAGACTTTATGCAAAAGCAGTAGTTATAAATAACGGAAAAGAAACAGTTGCAATGGTTGTAATTGATTCGTGCGAGATTCCAAAAGGGTACCATGATGCTGTTACAAAAAGAGTTTACGAATATACCGGTATTAAGCCCGAAAATGTAACTGTTATGGTAAATCATACTCATTCGGGAGCACCCACGACTCCAAATAATGATGTTGGCGGCTATGTGGATGAGGGTTATGTGAGAAATGTTTTTTTCCTTGCGGCTGATTGTATAACATATGCGTACAGAAGAATGGAAAAGTGCAAAATCAAATATGGCAATAGCGAAATTTACGGATATACATTTAACAGAAATTTCGTAAAAAGGCACGGCGTAATTGATACAAACACAGGCTGGGCGGATGACGAGGTACAGCCTCTTAACATTCCCGATGATATTCCCGTTGTAAAAATAGCGGACGCACAGAAAAGACCGGGGATTAAAATTTATAATCCAAACTGCGAGGGAAATCTTGCGGGAATTGACCCGGAATTTACCGTATTGTCTTTTGAAAGAGAGAACGGTGAGCTAATTGGTGCAATTTCAAACTTTGCACTTCATCAGGCGGTAAATGATAATTACACAAATTTGTCGGGTGATTATTCGTCAATTCTTTCAAAGGAGCTAAAAAAAGAGTATGGAGATGATTTTGTAAGCTTTTTTGCCATCGGTTGTTGCGGAGATATTAATAATGTTGATTTTTCGAGAGGTTATTACAAAGACGACGACCAGTACAGAAAAGTAGGCAGAGCTCTTGCAGAGGAAGCAAAAAAGATTATTCCCTTATCTTCCGAACTTTCGGGTGATGATATAAAGGTGGGTAAGGAGCTTATTACCTTTAAAAGAAGGCATGCAGATAAGGAGCTTGTTGATAAAACGATAAAGCTTTGTGCAGAGGGAAAGCTTCCGGCAGGTACAATGATACTCAGAACTCTTTTAAATTATCAAGCGGGTCCCGAGAACAAAAAAGAAAATGTTGAGGCATATGTGCAGTGCATAAAAATCGGAGATTTGTATTTTTATGCATTTCCCGGTGAAATGTACGTTGATTTCGGACTTGACATAAAAAAACGCTCACCCGGTGAAAAGGTAATTGTTGCAGAACTTTCAAACGGACCTTACAGCGGATATGTTCCGATAAGGGCGGCATTCCACAAAAACAGCCTTTTATATGAAATATTCCCCAATAATGATTCCAATATGGAGCCGGAAGGCGGATATATTATGGTTGAAAAAGCACTGGAAATTGCAAATAATCTTAAAAATAAATAGTTTGTAGAGAGGTGTTCAAATGAAAATACTAAAAAAGCTTTCAGCGGTGTTGGTTGCATTTTGTATTATACCGTTACCTACTTTTGCGGCAGACGGAGCAAAGGTATCAGTGGCATATAATGCACAGCTTGGTGAAGTCACATTAAGGGGATATGCAAGCGGAAATACGAGCATAAGAACATTAAAGTATGATACATTACCGGATGAGGTTACAGAGTCCAATCTGTTTACCGATTATGATCAGATTTATTGTAGTGGCGATTTCACGTATCAGTATTTTATGCCGGATGCTGCACCATACGGAAAATATGCAGTTTATGTAAATGATGGTAGTACCGGCAGTCCTGCGTTTGACACATTTATATACTATAATAAAACCGGTGCAGATGAAATTGTAACAGAGGGAATCAATGTAGCGGCAGAAGACGAAATTTATAGCGAGATTGATACAAATGCCTTTGAGCTTGGTATTGATAAAAGTGAACCGATATACACAAATAACGCAGAAAACAGTTCAGCCGTGGTATTTGATTATCTGTTACCTGCGGATGACTCATCAGACTTTTATAACAAATTTTACTCTGTGCTGGCAATAAATGAGATGAAAGGAAAAAGTCAGTCAGAGGTTGAGTTACTTTTGCAGAAGTACAGTGATAGTATTGGCATAAACTTTGACTGTTACAGTGAGCTTCCTGCTAAGCAAAAAGCTGATATGTGTGGACTTTTGGCATCACTTAAATTACCGGGTGAATTATCAAAGCTGCAAAAGGATGGTCAGACAGCATCTGTGCTTTCGGTTATCAACAGACTTGAGGCACTTTCAGCAGTGAGAGTTTCGGAGAACTGGAAATCAGTAAAAACAGTGTTTACAGATGACTATAATGATGTACTCGGCGATATTATGAGCAGTAATTCCGATTACGAAAGCAAAATGGCAGATGATGTTTTCATAGTGCTGCTAAAAAATGGAGATTTTTCAACATACACAGCTTTGGAAGATAGCTTTGACGAAGCGGTTTCAGCTGTTAAAAAGAGCTATGATAAAAATGATGACAGTTCCGGAAGCAGAGGTACCGGTGGTTCGGGAGGCGGAAAAGTGACTGTTTCTTCCGATATGAAAATTCCCGACGACGAATATGATGAAGGCATGACAGGGGAGCAGGGCGAGGTTGTTATTGAAACTTCCTTTAGCACTGCCACACTTTCCGGTGAAAAGGCAGCATTTGCGGACATATATAATTCAAGCTGGGAGTATGAAGCCGTTTCATCCCTCGGAGGAAGCGGAATAATTTCAGGATATGAGGATGGGTCGTTCCGCTCAAATAACCTGATTACAAGGGCTGAATTTACAAAGCTTATTGTGTCGGCATTTGGCATAGTTGCTCAAAACAAAGAGTTTTCCGATGTATCGGCAGATGATTGGTTTTATCCATATGTATCTGTTGCAGCAGGTGCAGAGATTATAAAAGGGTATGACGGAATGTTTAATCCCCATGCGAACATAACACGTGAGGATGCGGCGCTGATAATTTACAGAATTTCAATTAAGCTTGGAGAAAACTATTACGGCTCTGTAAACTTTACCGATATAGATGATGTTTCGCTTTATGCCATAACGGCGATAAGAGGTCTTGGAAGCGCCAAGATAATAAACGGGGATAGCTCAATGCGTTTTAATCCAAAGAACAATCTCACTCGTGCAGAAGCGGCACAGCTTTTGTATAACTTCATAAATAAAATGGCACAGTAATACGGAAAGGAGTAGCAGATGAAAAAAATATTAAGTTATTTAATTTCTTTAACATTGGTATTTTCGGTATTCGTTCCTTGCACTGCGTCAGAAGCTTCAGCAGTCAGCACAGCGAAGGAGAGCTTTTATCTTGTTTCAGCACTTAATATTGACGAGGGTATAAACGAAGATAACAGCGCACTTGTCACACGTGCAGAATTTGCAGCCATGGTAATTCGTGCAATCAATATTGAATCTTTTGCTGCAGTTGACGGCAGCTTTGAGGATGTGGCTGCATCGATGCCGCTCGCAAAGGAAATATATACTGCTAAGGCAATGGGAATTACAAACGGTACTGCTGCAGGTTTATTTACCCCTGACGGAAACGTGACGGCAAACGCAGCACTTAAAATGATGCTTGTTGCAATGGGATATGAAAATATGGCGGTAGCATTAGGCGGATATCCGACAGGCTATAATATTCTTGAGGCAAAGCTCGGGCTTCTTGACGAAGTGAAAAACACCGGAAATTTAACCGTAGGAGAAGCAAAGCGAGTGATTGAAAATGCACTCGAGGAGGATGTTGCTGTCTTTTCTAATGTTTCGGGTGATGACATTTCCTACACTACAGAAAAAGGAAAGACTATTCTTACCGAGAACTGGAAGCTTTATCCTGTTCAGGGTATTGTAACCAAGGCGGGCTATCTTACAATTGAGGACGAGATTAGCGATGATGATTATGTTACAATTGCAGGACATCGGTTTAAAAGTCTTATTAATTGCGAAAAGTATTTCGGAATGGATGTTTCAGCATATGTTGGCAAAGAAGATAATTTTGTTTATGCAATTGTGCCGACATGGGAAAATAATGAGGTAGTGATTGATGCCAAGGACATTTTTGAGTACAGAAATGGTTCTCTGACAGTAGACGATGGCTCAAAGGAGAAGCGTTACTCCATCGATAGCGGGGTTACCTTTATTGAAAACGGAAGAATAATTGCACATACTGAGTCAGACTTTTTGTTTGATGATGGAACACTGAGACTTCTTGATAATGATGGGGATAAAGTTTATGACTTTGCTTTTGCTGAAAAGTGGCAGTATTTTGTTGTTTCGGCAATCAATCAAACCGGTAAGATAATTTATGATAAAAAATCGCCCCTCGGCTTTGTTGAGCTTGAGGAGGAAGAGGATAAAGTCGTTTTAATTGTTAATGAAAACGGAGAAAAAGCTTTGTTTTCTCAGATTAAGGTTGGCGATGTATTGAAGGCTGTTTGCAGCAGAGATATGAGTGTATGCAAGGTTGTACTTGGTGAAACTAAAACAATAAGCGCCATTGCCCGGGAGCTGTCTGACAAGTCAGTTATAATTGATGGCAAAGAATATGTACTTAACACATACTTTAAAAATCTTGGTGTGGAAATTACCCCGGGTAAGAACTACTCATTTATTTTAGCAGGAGACGGCACTGTTACAGCTCTCGGTACAGACGCAGGTGATGATATCAAATATGGATTTTATTTAGCCTTTGCAAGAAAAAAAGGTCTGGAAAATGAGTGTAGAGTAAAGCTGCTCGATTCTTCGAATAACATTAACGTTTACGAGCTTGCAGAGCATATTACGCTCGATGGGCAAGCTAAAGTTTCTAAAACAGATTCGAGGATAGACACCTTATTTGCTACAGACGGACATTTCAACTATCAGCTCATAAGATATGCACTGGATAAAGATGGAAAAATTAATATGATTGACACAAATGACTCTGCGTTAAATGAAGATTGGGAGCTTGATGACTCATTGGCGTCAAATAACAAACTTACACAATATATGGAATACGGTAGAGTGAATTACAGAGGCGGTAGCGCACATGGTGCTCCCGGCTTCAGCTT
>JAZQHZ010000159.1:0-5539 GCA_045540855.1 Clostridia bacterium | reverse complement strand
GTAGAGCTTACTGTAAAATATGATTATGTAGAAAGCTATGGAAATCAGGATGACAGTACATATGAATGGTACAGAAACGGAGAAATAATAGACGGTGCTACATCTTCCGGATATGTGTTGACAGATGACGATTATCAGAAGGAAATATCCGTTAAAATAACACCGAAAAGTATAGTAAGCACAGGAGCAGAGACTGTTGAATATATTATTGGAACAGTTGAGAAACTTCAGAATAAAATACCCGAAGCAAGCGAACTTGAAATATCAGGAACACCTGAAACAGACAGCACAATAACTGCAAAATACATATATACCGGAGAGGATGCAGTATTGGAAGGTGAGAGCCTGGTGACTTGGTACAGAAGAGCCAAGGATAGCCAAGATGGAGAAAAAATCGGTAACGGCTCAACATATACCGTAAAGACACAAGATGAGGGGAGTTATATATACTTTACGGTCGTGCCAAAGGATGCGGAAGGGACGATGGGAAATGAGTACAAATCAGATGAAGTCTATATTACTCAAAGACCGTATATCTCATTTGACAGTTATTCGTTTTACAGCGGTTTCGGAAACATTAAAAGCGAAATAACGGAACTTAAAAAGGGTACAAGTTCATTTGAAGTTACGGCAAGCTCCGTTTCAGAAGAGACAAAAGGAGCAACAGTTGTTGCAATGCTTATGTACGGCGATGAGCTTGAGAGCATGATAGTTTTTCCGGCAACAGAATGGGAATACGGGCAGGAAAAAACATATGCCGGCAGCTTTAAGGTACAAACTGCCAAAAATCGTGAAATAAGGATTGTAGCACTCAATTCGATTGACGAAATGAATATCGTAAGCAGCAGCACACTAAAGCTGTCCGCAAAATAGGAGAAAGCATATGAAAAAGAATAGTGTATTCGCAGTTTTTGCTGCGTGTGTTTTTGCATTTACACTAATGTTGCAAGTGGCATATGCCGAAGATGTTGCAACAGTAGAAAATATATTATATTCCGATGATTTTGAAAGCTACAATGAAGGTGATATACCGAGCAATTTTGTAGAGGACGGCTTTAACGGAGAATCCACTCCGACGCTGGCAATATCAGATATAAACGGGAATAAAAAATTGAATTTAAGATGCGATGCTGCCGCTGCAATTGAGTATAACGGTGAGATCGCATATCAAAAACGGTTCGGACAATCCGGTGGCTCGTGGAAAATACGAATCAGTAGTATGGAAGGTGCGGGAAGCTTAGGCATAGGCTTCAGAGGAACAAGCTCTGCACAGAAAATGTATCCGCTTATGATAAAGGATGAGGCCTTTATAAACGGAATTACAGGTGAATATCTTATGGACTGCGAAAAGGGCAGAGAATATCAGGTTGAGCTTTCGTATAATGCAAAGAATGGTGAACTTGGTATTTTTGTTGACGGAACAGAGCTTACAAGCCTTGATTGGGGCAATATAGCAAATTCGGCGGATCTAAGTGCATCGACAACGACACTGAGAATAGGTTTTACGGGTGATGATGCCAATAATGCAATAACTTCATTTTTGATAGACGACTTTGTTTTGTCGGAACCGATAATGCAAATAGAAGATTTTGCGTATTTTGACGAGTCGGGAAATGAATTAAGTGCATTAACAAGCGGAACTGTAAAAGCAAGGGCAAAAATAACAAGTTTTGCGGAACAGGCAAAGAAAATAGGGATGTTCACACGCCTTTCAAATGGCATCGAGGTTATATATATTATGTATGCCGAATATGAGGTGGATCAAAATACGGCGATGGCGGAGATTTCGTTTGATATCCCTAACACATCAGGAAGCTATGAGGCAGAAACCATACTTGTTCTGCCTGAAGATAACTATAGACCGATTTTAAAAAGTGTAAAAATAGATTAATACGCAGCATAAGTGATTAGATTGGGTTTGTGAAACTCATTTTTACGGGTAGCGGCAAGGATTGTCTAATGCTTGACGCCGCGAGATGTCATAATATCAGGCAGGAGGATAAAAATGTATCGAATTAGAAAAATAATTAAAAGGATAATTCCGGTTGTTCTGATTATCAGTACAATATCCGGCTTTGTGCCCGCATCTGCAAGTGCTGCTGTGTCAAGCCGGACAAAGAGTGAAGATGCTCTTTCGATTGCTACGGCTCTTGGTATTATGGACAGCGGTAAGCAAGGCGATGAAATTCTGTCATTGCAGGAACTTGCAAATATCGAGGCACGCATTAAGAGGATAGATGAAAATATGATCTCACAAGACCTGAGCGGTAATGCCTCATATTCAGATGCTTTAAAGGTTGTTGTGACGGCTTTGGGCTATAATATAGTCATAAGCAGTTCAGAAAATGACGAGTGGTATAAAACGGTAGTAGAGCTCGACTTGCTTGACGGTGTTCAAGAATCGAACGGCAATATTACAAGAGAGAATATGGCGACTATGCTTTATAATGCACTGGAATCGCCGATGCTTGTAATGAGCTTTGAGGGTGGAAGGATCAAATATACAAAAAAGGAAGATACGACCTTGCTTGAGGATATTTTTGATGCCGTAAAGGGCAAGGGAATCGTAACCGACACACCGTATTCTACACAGACGACGACAAACGCAAACCAACGCAATGTGTATATAGACAATGTATTATATATAGACAGTGAGTGCATGGTACCGGCAGGCTATCTGGGATATTATGTTGATTTTTATGCCGTAAAAAACGAGTATGATGAATATAAGATAATATGGATTGAAAAGAGGAATTTTAAGAATGAGGTAGTAACTGCCTCATCAGAGGATATTTCGGATAAATCCACAAGAAATCAGATGATCTATACAGATCCGGACACAAACAAAGAAAAGAGAGTCGATATTCCTGAGGATGCGGTTATTATCTATAACGGTATGACTACAGGTGACATTACCGATATTTATCCCGAATACGGTAGCGTAACGGTTCTTGACAACGATAGTGACGGTAAAAATGATTGTGTTATTATTGAAGCCTATGAGGTTATGCGTGCAGAATTTGTAGATTCGCAAAATGAAGCCATATATGATTATGAAAACAATATCACTCTGGATTTATCGAGTGTTGGTATGTACGAAATTTTCAAGGATGGCAAGAAGGGCAATATTGCAACAATATCAAAGAATGATATTCTCCTTCTTGCACCGAGCTACTATTCCTTTGGAAATAATATATCCGATACCAACTCAATTACCATTTATGCATCAAATTATAAAATACGAGGCACTATCCAAAAAATATCAGATGAGTATGTCTATATAAATAACGAACAATATAGAATAAGTGATGATGCGAGAACAGATTTGACGGTGGGTGTTTATGTGGAGCTTGAGCTTGACTATTTTGGCAGAGTTTCATGCTTCTCACTTACACATTCAACAGATAACTATGGCTATGTTCTGTCATACGGATATGACGAGCTGAGCAGTGATGGCTCTGATGCGGTATATATAAGAATGCTTACACAATCGGGAAATCTGAAGATGTTTAAAACAGGTGACGATATAATATACGGCGGATATCTTGCAAACGGTACATACACGGATAAAAGCAAGATCAGTGTAGACACATTCATAGCTCTGCTCAAAAATGGCACAGCACCGATGGACGAGGTGGTCACATATACCGAAAATACGGACGGTACACTGCGATCAATACAATTTGCCGATACTTCAAGAATGAACACTCCTATGATTGAAGATGAAGGTATTTTTGTGAAAAACTATGACAAGACATCCGTAACGGCAAGGAGTGTCTTTGTAGGCACAAATTACAGAGTTGATTCCGGAACGGTCATTTTCAGGGTGCCGACAGGAGAATACAGCGGTAATCCTGACGATTATTCCGTTTATTCAACGAATAACTTTGAGGAAAGCACCTTCTCTCGTGTAAAGGTATATAATGCATCTGATAACAAGGTAGCAGGAGTTGTCGTCCTTGAAACAAACGACAGTGACGAGCCTACAGAAGTTATCGGAAACAATGTGTTTGTTATCGACTCAATAGGTCAGAGTCTGAATGATGATGACGAAACGGTTATTTGGCTCAAGGGAGTGCAGGCTGGTACGTATAAGACTATTTCATTTTCCAAGGAAGCTATGAAGGTTGGCGGAGGTAAATGGAAAACCACAAGCCGCCAGACCTCAGAGGATCTTCAAGTAGGAGATGTAATCCAGTATGGTGTTGGTGAAGACGGATATATAAATGCGTATCAGGTTCTGTTTGCACCGAGCGAACAAGCATTTGGAAGCAATAAATTTGTGGCAAGGGACAATAACGGCTATCTCAGTGGATTAAATACCATAGAGGGAAGGGTTTTGGATTCCAATGGACGAAGCATCTTGGTTGACGGTGTCGATTTCTCGATTCTTACAAACGAGGGCAGTATAACTGTTGTTAAGGATGGAAAGGTCGAAGCAGGCAATCAGGCAAGTATTGAAATAGGCGATTATGTTTTTGTGCGTTGTAACAGACTCTATGCACGAGATATAGTTGTGTATAAATAATTTGAAAGTATAATTTTCAATGCGAAATACAGGGAGGTGATATTGCGACGAATTGTAACAATATCAGACAGTGCACTTTGTGCCGGAGGTACATGCGTTGAATAACAAAGAATAAGGAAATATGTAACCGGCACAAATGGAATTGCAAGCCTGAGAAACAGTAAGAATTTCTGTAACTCAATGCAGAAGTCTTTTAAGGCTGATATGCTTTTGAGGTGGGGACTAATGAGCGGACCATTTCCCATCCTCATAGGAATTTTACAGGGATTTTTTTAACCGGACTGGTTTGATACAGTATACCGAGCCGGCTGTTATCAGGGTGATGCATTCCTTGGCAGATATCATGCGGTATGCCAATGGTACGTATGCTATCTGAAAAGCACAAAAATACAATATGTTTGTATTAACACACTAAAAAACAAGAAAGGAAAGTAGAAAAATGTTAAAAAGTTTAAAGAAAATAGTATCTTTGATAGCCGGTCTTAGTATGCTTGCAGCATCGTTTCAGGTAGTTATGGCTGCACCTAATACACGAATAGACTGGTCTATGGATGACAAGACGCTGCCAAATACAAATTGTAAGCAGGTGCAGAACGGAGCGGTAGTTTCAGACGTTGTATATACGACAGGTATATACGGCAAAGACGATACAGATGCCTGCGTTGCTTTAGCTGCCGACGCAAAAACCAGCTATTTTGATATCGGAGCACAAGGCTCTGTCGCGTATACTGATGAAGGTTATGGTCAGGGTACAACCGTATTTTGCTCCATTGATTTTGCGTTTGATAAGCAGGGACAGCTCCCTATTTTGCAGGTGGCGGGTGCAAGGAATATAAGTGGCGCCGGAACTACGAATTTATATGCTGATGCTGCAAGTTTAAATATTGAATTGAACAATCTGCCTGAGATTGCTGCAAAAAAATGGCATACTCTGGATATTGCTATTAAATTAAACGGAGATACAAAAGGCGTTGCTAATGATGTTACAATATGGGTAGACGGCACTCTTGC
>JAZQHZ010000158.1:0-2164 GCA_045540855.1 Clostridia bacterium | reverse complement strand
CAAAAGCACTGTACTAACAGAGAAAAGGAGAGGAAATTATCTTGAACAGTTTAAGAAAGGCTCTTGTTGCTGCGGCAATATCAGCAGCTGCAATTTTAACTACAAACGTATATGCAGCTGATTTAAGCGGCTGGGCCATTTCAGAATATGAGTCAGCAAATGCTGCAGGTCTTTGTTCATATTCGGTAGTATCGAATAATATGACAAAGAATATCACAAGACAAGAGTTCTGCGAATTGGCAGTAAATTTATATAAGAAGCTTACAAATGAAACAGATTTAATCGTACCGAAGACATCGCCGTTTAAGGATACAGACAACTTAGCTGTATCGCAGGCTTATTGCTACGGTCTCGTATCGGGTACAAGTGAGGATACCTTCACGCCGGACAGACTTGTAACAAGAGAGGAAATGGCTAAGATGCTGGTAAGCACATTAACAGCAAGTGAGGCTGATTTCAGCTTATCAGACGGTACAGATACATATGTAATCGACAGCTTTAAGGACGGCTCAAAGGTAAGCGAATGGGCAAAGGCGTCGGTTATCACAACGCTCAATTATTCATTGATGAACGGTGTAACAGATACACAGTTCTCACCGTCAGGTGCAACTACACGTGAACAGGCAATCGCAAGTGTGAACCGTTCATATGCGCAGTTTGGTGACGGCACAGGATATGAGCTTGCAATTCCGGTGATTACTCTTCCGGATGACAATGCAGAAATTGAAGAAGGACCGTTCGAGCTTGAATGGACCGGAACAGAAAATGCAGTTAATTACATTTATATGATAAAGAATTCAAACGGTGAGGTTATCGAGAAGTATGAAACTACCGAAACAAACGCAACCGTTGAATCAGAAAAGTTAAAGGTCGGCAAGTACTATTCTATAATAGTAGGTGCAGTTTTAGCAGACGGAGCAGAGTGTTACAGTGTTCCGGTTGATTTCAAGTGCAAGGCAGCGAAGTTCTCGCCGGAAAGAGAAGCTGAGTATTTAGCTGAAAATCCGAAGGCACAGGCACTTATCGACACAGCTGCGGACTATCTCGGTATTCCGTATGTATGGGGCGGCACAACTCCGGCAGGATTTGACTGCTCAGGCTTCGTACAGTATGTATGTAAACAGAATGGCATTTCCATTGCAAGAGTAGCAGACGACCAGTTAAAGAAAAGTGGTGTACCCGTATCAAGAAGTCAGCTCAAGCCGGGCGATTTAGTATTCTTCGGTTCAGGCGATTATGCAAATCACGTAGGTATGTATGTAGGTGACGGTATGATGATTCACTCACCGTCAACAGGAAAGAGCATTATGTACGTGACAATCGAGTCGGGATATTATCAGGAAAGATATATCGGTGCAAAGCGAGTTTATTAAGTTCTGACCGGTAAAAAATGAGTAGATTTATAAAAGGACAGCCTAAAATGTGTGGCTGTCCTTTTAAATTCTGAGTATTTATATAAAATGACGGAAAGAAAATGCTTGCTTTTTCTGTCATAATCTGTTATAATAGAAGATACAGTAATAAAATAAATTAAAAGTGAGGTAAAAATTATGAAAAAGTTAGTATCATTAGTATCGGCTCTCGCATTAAGCGTTTGCGCATTAGCAGGCTGCGGCGGTGAGAAGGCAGATTACATTGTTGCAACAGACAAGGGCTTCAGTCCGTTTGAATTCCAGGATGCTGCAGGCAACATCGTAGGTATTGATATGGATATTCTTGCTGCAGTTGCAGAGGACCAGGGCTTTACATATGACCTTCAGTACATCGGCTGGGATGCTGCAATCGCTGCTTGCCAGGCAGGTCAGGCTGACGGTATGATCGCAGGTGCATCAATCACAGAAGAGAGAAAGGGCAATGGCTGGATTTTCTCAGAGGGTTACTATGATGCAACACAGGGCTTAGCAGTTGCTAAGGATTCAGATATCAACGGCTTAGATGCTTTATCAGGCAAGAAGATTGCTGTTAAGAACGGTACAATGAGCAATCAGTACGCAGATGCAATCAAGGATCAGTACGGCTTCGAGGTTGTAACATTCTCAACATCACCGGATATGTACCAGGCTGTAACAGGCGGTCAGGTTGACGGCTGCTTCGATGATACACCGATTTTAAAGTACAACATCAAGATTGGTGAGCTTGATATGAAGTTTGTTGACGGCACAGA
>JAZQHZ010000157.1:0-7311 GCA_045540855.1 Clostridia bacterium | reverse complement strand
TGCAGGCATTGCCTGCCGCTGCACTATTTAAAGGGAGATTTTCAAGAGGGAATTTCCCTCTTGAACGGCACTCTTTTTCGTTCTTTTTCTGTTGCTGATGACAGAAAAAGAACCGGGGATATACGTTGCAAACAATTAAAGTTAAACGTCTTGGGGCAGAGCCCGTTTGAATCGTTTGGGCGAGTGCAAACATCCCGACAAACCCAAATTCATATTTTTCGCAAAAAAAAGGAATGTGCTAACACATCCCTTTTTCAATACATTAATCATACATATGCTCTAAAATTCTGCATACCTCTTCGTGTGACGGAACTCTCGGATTTGTCGCTGTACATCCGTCCTCAATCGCCTTCTGTGCCATTGACTCCACTGCATTCATATATTCATTTCTGTCGATTCCGCACTGCGAAATTGACAGCGGAATATTCATTTCTCCGAGCATAAATCGAATCCAGCCTATCAACGCACGTACTGTTGTGATTTCGTTAAAGTTATTAACGCCCAACAGCTTTGCTACGTTACAATACTTTTCTACGCACTTCGGGTACTCCTTCTGGCTCTTTGCGTGTCTGGTGATACCTGAATTGAACTCAATTACGTGCGGTAATACCATTGCATTTGCTCTGCCATGCGGAATGTGGAACTTTGCACCGATTGCGTGTGCAATGCCGTGGTTAAGTCCGAGCGATGCAGAGTTGAATGCAAGTCCTGCAAGACACGATGCTACGTGCATCTTCTGACGTGCGTGCGTGTCGTTATTGTCAAGATATGAACGAAGCAGGAAGCCTGAGCAGATTTCAATCGACTTTTCTGCAAGTGCGGCAGAAAATTCGTTATTGTTTATACTTACATACGCCTCAATAGCATGGGTAAGTACGTCCATACCTGTATCAGCCGTTACATTTGCCGGCACACTCTTAACCAGTGCCGCATCAAGAATAGCCTCTGTCGGGAGCATCGACTCCGAAACCAACGGATACTTGATGTCATTCTCCTTATCGGTTACAACTGCGAAGCTTGTTACCTCCGAGCCTGTTCCCGAGGTGGTCGGAATTGCGATAAGTCCTGTTTCCTTCTGCGAAGCACGTGAAGCAAATTCACGGATTGCCTTTGCAGAGTCAATCGCACTGCCGCCACCCACTGTTATAACAACGTCCGGGTCATATTCCAGAAGTGCCTGCACACCCTGTGAAATCTTATCAAGCGGCGGATCCGGAACAACGTCCGAGAACACCTTATAATCAATAAACGCCTCATTAAGACGTGAAGTTATCATAAGCAGCATACCGCTTTTCTCAACAAACGGGTCTGTAATAATCAATGCTCTTTTATAAGGAATATCCTTTAAACGGTCAAGCGAATCCTGACCAAAATATATTTTTGTACGAATATCAAAGCTTTTCATTGTCGTCCTCCGTATTTGATGCATACATATTGATAATACTATTATACTACAAAAGGAATTTTTTTACAAGAGGATTTTTGAAAAAATTTTAACAATTCTAAAATACTTGACATAAGCAATATGTTGTGTTATAATAAAAATAGGAAAAGGCAAGATCGTTAAACGGTTATGCCAAAGTGGTTATTTAAAAAATAACGCTCAATTTGGTAGTGTGGGCGTGATTTTTTTATGGTAAATGCTAAAAGCAACAAAATCAACATAAAAGTAATTACGTAGTTTTCGTCCATAAGCTATCACCTCCTTTCTGTGGAGATGATGGCATAACCGCCCGGTTTTTACACCATTTTTAATCCTGCCTATTCCATTGTCGGACTTGTCCGACTTTTTTTATTTTATCATATTTTTTGACATTTTTCAACATTATTGTATATTTGTAATATTTATTTAATGTATACTACATTTTCATATCATCAATGAATATAAACAGAATACAAAATGAATATATACTTTTATCCTGACGTATGCTATAATTGATTTATGAGGTGATACATCATGGTCAAGGGTGCTATTTGCATCAGCAAAAAAAGCGATGATGGCTACAAGGTCATTTCCGTTCGCATAAAAGAAGGTACATTACATAAAATAGATGATTTATCCGGAAAAAGCAATCGTTCTCGTAATGAGGTCATTAACATCCTTCTTGAAAGCACCGTTGATGATGTAGAGCTCATGCAGTAAGCTGAAAACAGCTTACAATTTCCGCACTCTGTCGGCAGTCTTCGGACTGCCACTTTTATTTGCAAAATAATTGTGAATTATGAATTGTGAATCGTGAATTAAAACAAGGATGCCACAAAGGCATCCTTGTTATGTTTATCCCTGTGTATTATAGCTGTAATTCGGAGCTTCCTTTGTGATATAAATATCATGCGGATGGCTTTCCTTTAAGCCTGCACCCGAAATTCTGATGAACTTGCCTCTCTCCTTTAAGTCCTTGATTGTCGGAGTTCCGCAATAGCCCATACCGCTTCTTAAACCGCCGATAAGCTGGAAAACTGTATCTGATAACGGTCCCTTATACGGAACACGTCCCTCTACGCCTTCCGGAACAAGCTTCTTTGAGCCCGTCTGGAAATAACGGTCCTTTGAACCCTTTTCCATAGCTGCAAGTGAACCCATACCACGATATACCTTGAAGCGTCTGCCCTGGAAAATCTCAAACTCACCCGGGCTTTCGTCACAGCCTGCAAACAAGCTTCCCATCATAATTACGTCAGCACCTGCCGCAACTGCCTTTACACAGTCACCACTGTACTTGATACCGCCGTCAGCAATTACTGGAATACCGTGCTTCTTTGCAGCCTGAGCTACGTCATAAATAGCAGTAACCTGCGGAACACCGATACCTGCAACAACTCTTGTTGTACAGATTGAACCCGGTCCGATACCAACCTTGATACAGTCAGCACCTGCCGCAATTAAGTCCTCAGCAGCCTCTGCTGTTGCTATGTTACCTGCAATTACCGGTAAATCCGGATATGCAGCCTTAATTTCCTTAACCTTATTGATTATGTTCTTTGAGTGACCGTGTGCACTGTCTAATGCAACCACGTCAACACCTGCCTCAACAAGTGCCTTTACTCTGTCCAAGCAGTCAGCAGTTACACCGATTGCAGCACCTGCTAAAAGACGGCCTCTTGAGTCCTTTGCACTGTTCGGGTATCTGATTGCCTTTTCTATGTCCTTAATAGTAATAAGTCCCTTTAAATGACCTGCCTCGTCAACAATCGGGAGCTTCTCAATCTTAGCCTCTGAAAGAATTGCCTGAGCCTGGTCTAAGGTTGTACCCTCCGGAGCTGTCACGAGATTCTTTGACGTCATAACGTCCTTTATCGGCTTCGAGAAATCTGTCTCAAAGCGAAGGTCACGGTTTGTGATGATACCGATAAGGATATTTTCGTCATCAACAATCGGCACACCCGAAATTCTGTAACGTCCCATTAAGTTGTCTGCATCCTGAAGTGTATGCTCCTTTGAAAGACTGAACGGATTTGCAATAACGCCGTTTTCCGAACGCTTTACCTTGTCAACCTCCGCCGCCTGTTCTGCGATTGTCATATTCTTATGGATAATACCGATACCGCCTTCTCTTGCGATTGCGATAGCCATTTCTGACTCAGTAACTGTATCCATAGCTGATGACATAAACGGGATATTGAGCTTAATATCCTTTGTCAGATATGTTGTTAAATCAATCATATCGGGAGTAACCTCTGAAGCCTGCGGTACTAACAGTACGTCATCAAAAGTAATTCCCTCCTTGGCAAACTTATCAACCATTGTTTTTTCTCCTTTCCGGTAAGTATATTATTTTTTTAATTTTATCACAAATCCACTTTTTTTTCAAGTAGTTTATCAAAACTTTTATTTTTTATTGTAATTGTCGAACATAGTCGACTAAAAGCTGTTCCAATACATCAAAATTACT
The DNA here is from genome assembly GCA_045540855.1 of Clostridia bacterium. Lineage (GTDB taxonomy): Bacteria > Bacillota > Clostridia > UBA1381 > UBA1381 > UMGS1958. The sequence goes on along the minus strand of JAZQHZ010000157.1, from coordinate 3,418 downwards.
AATCGTGAAAACCTTGCTTTTCACTGCCGATGCACCCGGCAAGCCCTTGATATACCACGCAATATGCTTCCTCGATTCCTTGATTCCTCTCGATTCGCCCTTATCCTTAACCAAAGCCCTTGCATGGCTTAACGCCTGCTCCACCTTTTCGGAGGCAGTCGGGAAATATGTCACCCTTCCCGTTTCAAAAAGCTCGTTTATCTGGCGGAATATGAACGGATTTCCCTGCGAGCCTCTGCCTATCATAACTGCATCACAGCCCGTATGCTCCACCATCCGCTTCGCATCCTCCGCACTCCATATATCGCCGTTGCCGATTACCGGAATCTTAACCGCCGCCTTAACGTCACGGATTATATCCCAGTCCGCCTTGCCGCTGTAAAATTCCTTTCGTGTGCGTCCGTGTACGGTAATTGCCGATGCTCCGTTCGTCTCTAAAATCTTAGCACACTCAAGTGCATTTATGCTGTCCTCATCCCAGCCCTTACGCATTTTCACCGTTACGGGCACCCTTGATTTGTCCGATACCGCCCGCACGATTTTACCCATAAGCTGCGGATTTTTCATCAATGCCGAGCCGTCACCGTTGTTTACAATCTTCGGTGCCGGACAGCCCATATTTATATCAATCAGCTCCGGCTCAAATTCAAGCACCTTCTCTACAATTTCACCCATAATATCGGGATCGGAGCCGAAAATCTGAATCGCAGTCGGTCGCTCCTGCGGAGCAATCTGCATCAGGGATGCCGTCTTTTTATCCTTGTACCAGAGCCCCTTCGCACTTATCATTTCCGAATAGGTAAGCCCTGCACCATAGCCCACGCAAATACAGCGGAACGGCAAATCCGTCACACCTGCCATCGGTGCTAAAAATACATTGTTTCTTGTCTCAAAATTTCCTATTTTCATATCTTTTCGCTTTTTTATTAAAATTCCGAATTATTCAGATAGTCCATATGCCGTCTGTATCTTTTTGGAATATTTATAGGAACCTCGTATCCGAGCAGCTTCAAAAACTCATTGATTGCGTCCACACCATCATTGGAAAACTGCGTAATTCTCTTTTCCTTATTTGTAATCCCCTTATAATCCGGCGGACACACAAATGTCCAATCTGCACCTTCATCATCAAAAATAATCCGGTAATATTTATCTATATCTGTTTGATTACGTGCTTTGGAGAGCAAAATATGATGCTCAAAGCCCTCATCCAGCAATGATACCACTGCGTGTGACAAATCGTGAGCTATGACTGCCATAAGCGGCTCATCGTCGTGATTGACAAATTCTGCCTGTTCTGTATCGGAACCGTAATACTTGATTATTTCCAATCAAATCACTCCTTACTCATAATAAAACTCCCTCATTATAATTATATCAATCCCGCACAAAAAAGTCAAGATTTTTTGAACTATATATCTCAAAAATTCAGTAGCAATTGGACTAATTTTCCTTGACAAACTACTGATTTTATGTTATAATATTTCTTATAGTAAAATGAGGGAGTATATGTAATATCAGGGTTTGTTTATCGGTAATTAAGAGGGAGAAACGATGGAAAACAACTATATTATTTACGACGGCAATAGGTACATAATTGCTGACGAGCACGAGGCTATGCTCAAAGAGCTCAGCGAGCTCAGAAAAAAATGCGAGGGCATACTTTCAGAAAACGCCGAGCTTCGCACAAAGTCAGAAATAGAACCGCTTTCAAAGCTGTACAGACGAGGTGCCGCAATAGAGAAAATCACCCAGCTTCTAAAGGGTGGAATGAAGTCCTGTGCATTGATTGTTATGGACCTGGACAATTTCAAATATATCAATGACACCTTCGGTCATAACTACGGTGATGCAGTTATAACCACAGTTGCAGAGTGCATTTCAAAAGAAGTCGGCGACAAGGGCGTCTGCGGACGTTTTGGCGGCGATGAATTTCTCATATTTATGCCGGGTGCCGATGAGGACGAGGCAATGACTGTTGCCAAAAATATTATCCATACAATTGATGCCTTCAATACCGAGCCTAACGATCCCAACAAGCTCACTGCTTCGGCAGGTGTAGCTTCAGGAAGCGGAAATATTACATATAATTCACTCTTCAAAATGGCGGATAAGGCACTTTACAGCGCAAAGCACAACGGCAAATCTCACGCCGAGCTGTATAACCACACCAATATGAGTGATATTATCGAAACCTATATCACCTACGCAGAGGACGAAGAGGTAGCCAACAATCCGTACAGCGATGTTATCTCACGTGCCATTGAAATGGCTTCACGTGCCGGCACAACAGAGGATGCAATCTATGCTCTGTTCTCACACATCGCAATGAATTTCGGAATCATTTCTGCAACAATCCTTTCGGTTGATGTGTCGAAGGATATGATTACAGTAAACTACGGCTATAAGCTTCACCAGGAAAATGCAGAAGCACGCCGCAAGAACAATGTAGGATACTATTTCCATCAGGACCTGATTGCTTTACGTGAAATGCTTTGTGACAGAACTGTTCTTCACGTACCGCAGACCGAGCTTGAGAAATTATCTCAGAAGCTGTCAAAGGAAATCCGTGATGACGGTGATAATGCACACCGCTTATTCTACGCACATATGCAGGATAACGGAAATTATTCAATCGGCTCGCTTATCGTTCCGGGACCTGTAAAATACTGGGGCGAGGATGAGCTTAAGGCAATTGCTGAAATTTCGTCAATTATTATGGTATATGCCGACAAGGCACGCTATATTTCAAAGCATGAGGAAAGCCTCCAGGAGAGACTTGACACCGATAAGCTCACCGGTGCATATTCGATGAGTAAATTCTACGAGACCAGCGGACTTATCAGAAAGCTTGCGGTTGAGAATAATGTAAACTGTTATCTTATCAGCACAAAGCTCAAGAATCTGCGTGAATTTAACTGCACATATTCAATGACGGAAGGAGATAACGTCATCAGAGATTATTACAAATCGCTTGATGCTTCTCCATACAAGGCAAAGGGTATAACTGCACACGATTCAAGTAAGTTTATTACTATACTCAGAACCACCGACAGCATAGAGACTGTAAAGGACTCACTTATGAACGATGCAAAGAAATTTATTGATGAGTATGAAGAAAAATATCCCGAATGTCCGTTAAAAATTGCCATTGGTGCAGTGGCGGTTTATCAGGATGATATACTCGCCGTTAAAATGGATCACGCATATTATGACAGAACAATAGTTGAATAAAATCCAAAGGGACTGTGGCAAAACAGTCCCTTTGTTTTTGGGTTAGTGATTTGACAATTCACATTTCACAATTACGCTGACGCGTAATTTTTGCAATTCAAATTTGGGTTTGTCGGGGTGTTGTTAATGCAGTGCATCGGGACTTTGTCCCCTGCTTATGCAGTGATTATTGTTATGCAGTTGG
>JAZQHZ010000156.1:0-3365 GCA_045540855.1 Clostridia bacterium | reverse complement strand
TCCGCCGCAGGCGGTGGTGAGGTGTAGGATGCGAAGCATCCGTCGGATTTTCCACCTCATCCGGCACTTCGTGCCACCTTCCCCTCAAGGGGAAGGCAACACCCCTAAACAATAATTTATCGGAGAAAAAATGAACACAGTTATAAAAATTGAGAACGTAAAAAAGCAATACCGTCTGGGAACTATCGGCGGGGGCACCCTGAAGGGTGATTTGCAGAGCTGGTGGGCAAGGGTTCGCCATAAGGAGGACCCTAATTTGCGTGTCGACCAGACGGCTTATAAATATAACGAGAAATTTATGGCACTGAACGGCATAAATCTCGAGGTGAAAAAGGGCGAGGCAATTGGTCTTATCGGCGGTAACGGTGCGGGTAAGTCCACGCTTTTGAAGCTCCTTTCACGTGTCACCGCACCGACGGAGGGAAATATTTACATAAAGGGCAAAATCTCAAGTATGCTTGAGGTAGGCACAGGCTTCCACGGAGAGCTTACTGGACGTGAAAATATTTACCTTAACGGTGCAATCCTTGGAATGTCAAGGGCGGAGGTAAACGAGAAAATAGAGGATATTATCGAATTCAGCGAATGCCGTCAGTTCATTGATACACCCGTAAAGCGTTATTCGTCGGGAATGTTCGTAAAGCTTGCGTTCAGCGTTGCCGCACATCTTGACAACGATATTATGCTTATGGACGAGGTGCTTGCCGTAGGCGATATGGCGTTCCAGAAGAAGTGCATTGAAAAGATGCTTGACGTGGTGAAAAATTCGGGCAAGACCATTATCTACGTCAGCCATAATATGCAGACAATCCGCCAGCTTTGCTCACGTGGAGTGGTGCTGCACAAGGGCGAGGTTGTATATGACGGTGACGTTGAGGAGGCAATCGGAATTTATTTGAATCAGGCGAAGATGCAGAGCAAGGCAAGCTATGAATTTACGGATGAGGACAGAAGGTGGAGCTTCCTCACGAACAAGACAAAAATGCATTCGCTTGAGGTGCTTGACCGTGACGAGATGGTTGTCCGTGACGGTGAGAAGCTGAAATTCAGGCTTAAATGGGAAGCACTTGAGGACGTTAAGGGACTGAGCCTGCGTATGATGGTGCATAACAACGACCAGGCAGTGATTGCAACAACTGTGTGCCATAAATTTATGGACTGCAAAAAGGGCGAGGAATACGAAAAGGTATTTGAAATGGACGTTTCACCGCTTTCGACCGGTACATACAAGGTATTGATGGTGCAGTACGAATCGGACGAGCTGGGCAGTGTGATTGATGCAGATGCGGTATATCCGGGACTGATATTTGAAAGAGAAAAGACCTCGTCGCTGGATTGGAAAGCGAAGCTATTCGGCGATGTTGAGCTTAAAGAAATGGAGCTGTTATAATAACAGCAAAAAAACGGCGGACGTTCCTTGATGGAACGTCCGCCGTTATGCGTTTTTACATACTTTCAACTGTCTCAATACCTAACAGACCAAGTGCTGACTTAATCACTCCGCACGTTGCCGCTACCATTGCAAGTCTTGTCTTTCTCACTTCTTCGTCCACGTCATCCTTCATAATCGGATTTGTGTTATAGAACTTGTTAAAGCACTTTACAAGGTCGGTCACATAGCGGTTGATATAGAACGGCTCGTTCTTGTCTGCCGCCATCTTCACTGCATCACCGTAGCCGTTAAGCTGCTTTGCAAGTCTGTATGCGTCATCTGTTGTATCAAGCGAGAAATCTGCATTTGTATAGTCAATACCCTCTGCACGGCGTAAAATACTCTTGCCGCGTGCATAGCCATACTGGCAGTACGGTGCCGACTCGCCCTCGAAATCAAGCATACTTTCCCACGAGAACACAATATCCTTATCACGTGAATTCTTGAGGAAGGTGTAAAGAATTGCACCGATACCGATTTTCTTTGCGGCATCGTTGATATCGTCCACCTTGCTGTTATTGCCCTCAATGATCGCCTTTGTCTTTTCAATTGACTCGTTTAAAACATCCTCAAGGAACACAACGTCACCGTTTCTTGTTGACATTGCCTTGCCCGGCAGCTTCACAAGACCGAAGCCCACGTGCTTACAGCCCTCGCTCCATTCCCAGCCGGCTCTCTTCATAACCTCAAAAATCTGCTTGAAGTGCAGCGACTGCGGATTGCCCACAACATAGATGTTCTTCTCAAAATCATATGTTCTGTGGCGGTAAAGTGCCGCCGCAATGTCACGTGTGGCATAAATTGTTGCACCGTCAGACTTAAGTATAATACAAGGCGGCATATTCATATCCTCAAGGTCAACCACCTGTGCACCCTGCGACTCAACAAGAAGTCCCTTATCACGCAGGATTTCCACAACCTCGTCCATCTTATCCGAATAGAATGCCTCGCCGTTGAACGAATCGAAATGAACGCCGAGCATATCATACACACGCATAAACTCCACAAGGCTCTGATCCTTGAAATACTTCCAGAGCTCCGTAGTTTCCTCGTCGCCGTCCTCAAGCTTCTTGAAATACTCTCTCGCCTCGTCCTCTAATTCCGGGTGCTCCTTAGCCTCGTCGTGGAACTTGACATAAATCTTCAATAACTCGTTAATCGGGTCCTTTTCAATAACCTCCTTAACGCCCCAGCGCTTGTATGCACTGATAAGCTTACCGAACTGTGTGCCCCAGTCTCCGAGGTGGTTAAGTGACTGCACGTCATAGCCGAGATGCTTATAAATTCGTGCAAGCGAATTTCCGACAGCAGTTGAGAAAAGGTGACCGATATGGAACGGCTTTGCGATATTCGGTGATGAATACTCAACAAGGACAGTCTTACCCTTGCCCATATCCGACTCGCCCCACTTTTCGCCCTTCTCTGCCACAGCCTTAATAGTGGCACCGATGAAGTCTGCACGGTTATAGAAGAAATTGAGGTATCCGCCGACAGCCTCACAGCGGTCAAGCACAGGATCTCCCGCAAATTTCTCTGCCATATCCTTAGCAATCAGCGGCGGAGCCTTACGAAGCACCTTAGCAAGCGGGAAGCAAGGGAAAGCAAGGTCGCCCAGCTTTTCCTCCGGCGGTGTTTCAACTGATTTTTCAATAACCGCACGCTCAAGACCTGTATATTCTTCTAATTTATCTATTACATAATTCTTAAAATCCATAGTCTTTTCTCCTTAATGTATATTTTATCTATTGTATTATACCACAGAGTTTTGAATTTGTAAAGGAAATTATTGTTTTTAATTTTTGATCAATAATGATCCACCCGCATAGCGGGTGGTATTTCATTTTCGGGCATAGCCCTAACACTACTGGCAACGCACAAGTGCGCTTTTTATTGGCCTGCCAGCCATGCAACTGTTACTTGCCACCCATAAATG
>JAZQHZ010000155.1:0-3304 GCA_045540855.1 Clostridia bacterium | reverse complement strand
AGACAGAAAAAGAACCGGGGATATACGTTGCAAACAATTAAAGCTGAACGTCTTGGGGCAGAGCCCGTTTGAATCGTTTGGATAAGTGCAAACTCCCCGATAAACCCAAATTTACCAAACATAAAAGAGTGCTGTATCAATTCTGATACAGCACTCTTTACTGTCAATTATTATATCCCTGCAGCAGCTTCGTAGCATACACGCTGTCCACGTGCTCCCATGAGAAGCTGTACGGCTTAACGCCCGATTCTCTTAACTGTTCCCAGATTGTATTATAGCTTTCGAGCGGTACACGTGTTGTATAAATCTGATTTTCCACCACGTCTGTTACCATAAATTCAAGCTCGCTTCCATCACGTTTACCGAAACGGCACTGACGCTGTTCGCATTTGTCTGCCTCCTGCATCACAATCATCAGCTTAATTACTTCAATTGCCTTATCATTGAGACTGCTTTCAAATATCAGCACCTTCTCTAAAAACTCATTGAAATCCGAAACGAAGCGCAGGTTATAGCCCTCAAGCTTTTCAAGCTCGCCCGATTCTCCCGATGTTTTTACCACATTTTCATAAAGCTGCTCTTTCAAGACCGGGTCTGTGCATGGCGTAAACGAAATCATCAGCCTTTTTTCCTCATCGTGATAGAGCATTGGTGACGGCATCAGTGCCGTCTGTGAGCACGACGGGCATCTGAACACATTTATTTTGCCATGAAGCAAGTCCGATTTCAGATCCGGGCTGTCCTTCACCGTTATTGATGACCACACCGTTATATCGCTCATCTGTCCGCACTTCGGACACTTTACATTCTGCTTATGGTTTATACTCATTTTTCAGTCCTGTCCTTATATCTTGCATTCGAGCCCTGTGTTCCCTCTCTCTGGAGCTGTGTTCTTGACGCATTTCTGTCCGGAGTTTTGTATCCAAGCTCGTTTGAACGCTCGCTTCTCTGCTTTGAGCGCTTCATCTGCTGTATTCTTCTCTTGCGTTCACGCTTTCTCTTCTGATGATTTGCTATGATTACAAGCACTATTATAACAAGTGCCGGAATAAAGAAGAACGGACTTGTTATAACACCGAAAATCAGGTGAAGCACGTGAAGAAGCTCATTTCTTTCAACATCATTCACTGCAACAAGGTGTGCCTTGCCGATGCTCTTTCCGTCATACGTGTATGACACGCTTCCGATTACATCGCCCTTCTTTATCGGTGCCGGAATCTCCTCCGGAAGGTCAACCGTCTTTACTATATCAACCTCTGCATCCGCATTCACCGGAATCAATGCCCTCACATCGTCTGGAACAGTAGCCGATACACGCAGGTTGTTCTTAGCCTCATACACCTTTGTATCTGCAACTATTATACCCGGCTGTGCCAGTGATTTAACCTCATAATTATTGAATCCGAATTCAAGCAACGCCTTTGAATCTGTGTATGAATACGCATTCGAGAGTGTGTCCTTGTTATCACACTTCAATACCACCGCAAGAAGATTTATACCGTTATGCTGTGCCGCACTCACAAGGCAATAGCCCGCCTGCGAGGTGTGACCTGTCTTGATACCTATACACGGCTCATAATAGTGATAGCTTGAACGTGATGTACCTAAAAACAGGTTGGTGTTGGGCAGATGACGTGTCTGTGTATACTTGTTCGTTGCCTCCATTGTATATATCGGCTTCTTTACAATCTCACGGAACGTTTCGTTCTGCATACAGTATTTACCAAGTATCGCCAGATCCTCTGCCGTTGTGTAATGCTCCTCGTCATGAACTCCACAGGCATTTACGAAATGTGTATTCTCCATTCCGATTTCAGCCGCCTTTGCGTTCATTTCCTCAGCAAAGTCCTCAATCGAGCCTGCGAAATGCACCGCAATTACATTTGCCGCATCGTTTGCCGAATATACGAGTGTACCGTTTACAAGTTCCTCAAGCGACATTTCCTCGCCGATTGTGATGCCCATATGCGAATCCTCTAAGGTGATGTCCTTCAGTGCCGCATAGGTTGCTACAATTCTTTCGTTGAAATCACCGCGTTCAATCGCCATAATCGCCGTAAGCATCTTTGTTGTACTTGCCGGAAACAGTTTCTCCTGCGGATTCTTTGCATAAAGCAGTCTGCCCGAATCAAGGTCCATAAGTATTGCTGCTTTTGCGTGCTTAACAGCCGGCTCATTCTTAATGGTCGAATCCATTGTAACGCCCTTTGAGCGTTCATACGCCTCTTCCTCCGGCTGTGCAAATGCCGTAGTAAGCGGTGCTATTGCAAGCATTGCACTCATAAGCAATGCAAATAATTTATTCAGTTTCATTTTACCCTCCAATTTATCGCCATATTATAACTGTACATAATATATTATACATATTCTGACACTTTTTTCAATAGTTATAATAGAATTATATCGAAAATAAAATATATATGTAACATTATCGTTAAAACAAGCTGTTGCATTACAACAGCTTGTTATTTTCCTCAATCATTTCATACAGCTTATCAAGTGCGTCACACACTCCGCCCAGACTGTCTATCAGCCCACATTCCACCGCCTTATTTGCAAACAGAATTGTGCCCACGTCATTTGCGATATCCTCGGTTGTAAGCATGAGCCGCCTGAAATCGTCGTATTCAATTTTTGAATTGCTTACCACAAACTCTGTTATCCGCTCCTGCATTCTCTCAAAATACCGGAACGTCTGCATAACGCCTATAACCATCCCCGTCATTCTGAGCGGATGTACTGTCATTGTTGCAGATGGTGCAATAAACGAATAATCCGATGCTACCGCCAGCGGTACTCCTATGCTGTGACCGCCGCCTAACACAAGTGATACCGTAGGCTTTCGCATACCGGCAATCATCTCCGCAATTGCAAGCCCTGCCTCAACGTCACCGCCGCAGGTATTAAGAAGGACAAGCAAGCCGTCAATTTTTTCGTCCTCCTCAACCGCCACAAGCTGCGGCAGGATATGCTCATATTTAGTAGCTTTCGTCTGCTCGCCCACAATCTGATGCCCTTCAATCTGACCGATTATAGTAAGACATTGAATAGTGCCACGCTTATTGCTTGTTTTTATGGTACCGAGATTTTTAATATCGTCGTTTTGTTCCTCATTATTCTGTGACATAAAATTCCTCCTTGACGTGTTTTCATTATATTTTAACCTGTAAAGAGGAATTTATGCAAAAGAAGATACAGTAAAATGGCATATTAAATTTGGGTTTGTCGGGACGTTTGGCGGGATAAAAATGTAGGGGCGAACCGTGTTCGCCCGGGGCAACCACAGATATTGGGTAAACGGGCG
>JAZQHZ010000154.1:0-5852 GCA_045540855.1 Clostridia bacterium | reverse complement strand
ATCATAGCCTGTGATAAGTCCGTTATTAACAGCATTTGTAATAGCCGCACCAACCTCGCCCTCCGGCATATCAGTAAATGATGCGAAAGCAGTAGCCTGCAATGCAAGCACACTTGCCGCTAAAGCAGCAATTAACTTAATTGACTTTTTCATATTATGTATCTCCTTTTTTATCACGTAATACGTGAGTTTATTCTATATGTAATCATTATATCAAATTTTATCGGGTTTGTAAATAGTTTTTTTAAAATAATTACATCAAAGCAGAAGCATTTCTTAAAACTTGCCGCAAAGCGGCAAATTTCACACGCCGAAGGCGTATTTCACATCGCTATGCGATATTTCACTTAAAAAGTCACTGCCGAAGCAGTGACTTTTTAAATTTCATTTAATACATACCGCCCATTGACGGATCCATTGCCGGTGCCGCTACCGGCGGTTCCGGCTTATCTGCAACAAGGCTCTCTGTTGTGAGCACCATTGCCGCAACTGAAGCAGCATTCTGCAATGCACTTCTTGTTACCTTAACCGGGTCAACAATACCCATCTCAATCATATTTCCATATACGCCTGTGAGTGCGTTATAGCCCTCGCCTGCCGCGATTGACTTAATCTTGTCAACGATTACTGCACCCTCTAAGCCTGCATTCTTTGCAATCTGCCAAGCCGGCTCCTCAAGTGCCTTTAATACGATTGCTACACCTGTCTTTTCGTCACCCTCTGTTTCATCGAGTAACTTTGCAACTGTCGGGATAACGTCAATATAGCTTGTGCCGCCGCCTGCGATGATTCCCTCTTCAACTGCCGCCTTTGTAGCCGCAAGTGCGTCCTCAATTCTGAGCTTCATTTCCTTCATCTCAGTCTCTGTTGCCGCACCAACCTTTATAACTGCAACTCCGCCTGCAAGCTTTGCAAGTCTCTCCTGGAGCTTCTCACGATCGAAGTCTGATGTTGTTGTCTCAATTGAACGTCTGATAACATTTACTCTGTCAGCAATAGCCTCCTTTGAGCCTGCACCGTCAACAATAACTGTTACTTCCTTCTGAATCTTAACCTGTCTTGCACGACCTAACTGGTCGATTGTTGTATCCTTTAAGTCAAGACCTAATTCCTCGCTTATAACCTGACCGCCTGTAAGGATTGCGATATCCTGTAACATCTCCTTACGTCTGTCACCAAAGCCCGGAGCCTTAACCGGTACGCAGGTAAATGTTCCTCTGAGCTTGTTTACGATGAGTGTTGATAAAGCCTCACCCTCAACATCCTCTGCGATGATTACCATCTTCTTGCCCGACTGAACAACCTGCTCTAAAAGCGGAAGGATTTCCTGGATATTTGAAATCTTCTTGTCTGTGATAAGAATTAAAGCATCGTCTAAAACTGCTTCCATCTTATCTGTATCTGTTACCATATATGGTGTGATATAACCTCTGTCAAACTGCATACCCTCAACAATTTCGCTGTATGTTTCTGCTGTCTTTGACTCCTCAACTGTGATTACACCGTCAGCTGTTACCTTTTCCATTGCCTCGGCAATAAGCTCACCGATTTCATCGTTTGCCGCCGATACTGCCGCAACTCTTGCAATGTCCTCCTTGCCGTTTACCTTCTGTGCAGTTCCAACTAACTTTTCAACTGCTGCGTCAACTGCCTTCTGGATACCCTTTCTTACTATCATCGGGTTTGCACCTGCTGCAACGTTCTTCAAGCCCTCTCTTACAAGTGCCTGTGCTAAAAGTGTAGCAGTTGTTGTACCGTCGCCTGCAACATCATTTGTCTTTGTTGCCACTTCCTTAACGAGCTGTGCACCCATATTCTCGAATGCGTTGTCAAGCTCGATTTCCTTTGCGATTGTAACACCGTCGTTTGTGATAAGCGGTGCACCGAACTTCTTGCCTAAAACAACATTTCTGCCCTTAGGTCCTAATGTAATCTTTACTGTGTCCGCAAGCTGATTGATACCGCTTTCAAGAGCGTGTCTTGCGTCCTGTCCGAATAAAATTTCCTTTGCCATAACAAAAACTCCTTTTCAAATCAAAAATTTCCGCAGGAAATTCTCAATAACTATTATCTATTATCTTTTATCTCTTATCTAAGCGAAGCGTATTATTCTACTTTAGCCAATATATCACTCTGCTTTAAAATCGTATATTCCTGTCCCTCAAGCTTTACTTCTGTACCTGCATACTTTGAAATAAGTACCTTATCGCCTACGGAAACCTCCATAACGATTTCCTTACCGTCTACTACTCCGCCCGGTCCTACTGCAACTACCTCTGCCACCTGCGGCTTTTCCTGTGCCTTTGATGTGAGAATGATACCGCTCTTTGTTGTTTCCTCTGCTTCGAGCATCTTTATCACTACTCTGTCTGCTAACGGCTTAATGTTCATATATATAACCTCCTTGAATAATTTACTCTCTTTAGTTTTAGCACTCAAACACTCCGAGTGCTAACAATCCTATTATGGTACATTTTACCTTAAATATCAATACGGAAAAACGCTCGTTTTTCCGTATTTTTATTCTGTTTACTTTATTTTTCTTTCATTTTCTTCGTTTTTCTGCTTTTTGAGTTTTTTACAAATTATTCACAACTACGAAACAAAATCCTCAAACCTTGAAAGTGCCGCATCAAGCGATTGGAAAACAAGTCCCTCTTTCAGCTCATTTCCGTCATCACCGGGAAACAGCTCACTGCTGATTTCCTCGCTTGCAAGCAGAACAGTTTCCATTTCACTCATTTGGTAAAGAGAAAGCCTGTTCCCTTCCATACTCAACTCATACCATACCTCATGCATCACGTCTGTATCGGTGTTCATTACCGGCTCGTCAATTGAATACGCCGGCTCCGGAGCGGATACCATTCCCACCCGATAACCCAGGCTGAAGCAAAAAGTCGCCAATACTATATATACAGACGCACGAAGCATTATATTCATTCTTTCCTTATATTTATCGCTTACAATCGTCTCTTCTTCCATTTTTCTGTCTCCTTTCGCTGTTTTACCCATATTTTTACCATTTTTACATCCATTTAATACCTTATTTTAAAAATTTTTGTTGCAAAATTTAATAAAGTGCGGTATAATAGAATTGGTGTATAGGAATTTCTTGAACATTAATTAAGAAATATTTATTTCATAATAAAAGGAGGTAATTTAATTGCCGGACGAAAACAGAAGCAGACGCAGACGTTCAACACCCGCACCGTCAGACGATTTTGACTGGGATGAGTTTGAACGTTCAATAAATATGCAGAAAAAAAGCCGTTCACGCTACGAGGATACGGACGACTTTGACGAGGAAGCACCTGCTCCCTCACGCAGACGTACACAGCAGACTACAAATGCAAAGCGGCGTAAGCGTGTTCAGAAAGCCGATAAGCGTAAGACGAGAAAAAAACGCAGAACTGTTTTTAAGCGTATACGCTTTGCTGTTATTCTGCTCTGCCTTGTCGCTCTTGTGATAGGCAGTGGCGTGACAATCGGTATGTATGCGGCAGTTTCCAAGGAAATTGACGCAATGAACATAGAAAACCTCGCACTCAACACCTCGTCCTTCATTTACTATACTGATGAGGACGGAGATTCACACGTACTGCAAAGATTGCAGGCAGAGACAAACAGAGTCTGGGTTGAATCAGAGGAAATCTCACAATACGCAAAGGATGCTATTGTGGCGATTGAGGATGAGCGTTTCTTTGCACATAACGGAGTTGACCTGAAACGTACCACCGGTGCAACGGTAAAGTACATTCTTTCGAAGGTGGGTATAGGCGAAGCAAGCTACGGCGGCTCTACCATAACACAGCAGGTAATCAAGAATATCACAAACGAGAACGAAAGAACAACTACACGAAAGGTGAAGGAAATCCTTCGTGCAATTGCTCTGGAGAAGAAGCTGACAAAGGACGAAATCCTTACATTATATCTTAATGTCGTATACTTCGCAAACAACTGTAACGGCATAGAAGCGGCTTCAAATATCTACTTCAACAAGCACGCAAACGAGCTGACTCTGCCCGAAGCGGCATCAATTGCAGGAATCACGCAATTCCCTGCACAGTATGACCCGTTTGCAAATCCAGAAAACAATGTTGAAAAGAGAAATATTGTTTTAGGCAAGATGCTTGAGCTGGGTATGATTTCAGAGGATGAGCACGACGATGCAGTACGCACAAAGCTCGTGACCGACAAGTCATTCAGACGTGCACAGAATCAGGTTACATCCTATTTCTCAGACCAGGTTGTAACGGATGTTATTGCAGACCTTATCGAGCAGAAGGGCTATTCAGAGGAATTTGCCGAGCAGCAGGTTTTCAATGGCGGATTGCAGATTTATGCTACAATTGACATAGATATCCAGGAGGCTATGGAAAGCGTATTCGAGGACACCTCAAACTTCCCGAACGGCGGCAAGGCTCAGGCGGCGATGGTTATAACCGACCCGTACACCGGTGCAGTAAAGGGAATTGTGGGCGGACTGGGTGAAAAGGAAAGCATACGAGGCTGGAACAGAGCTACGCAGTCAAAGCGTCAGCCGGGCTCAGCGCTCAAGCCGCTTGCAGTGTATGCACCTGCAATAGACAAAAACGAAATCACAGAGGCGACTATCTTTAACGATAAGCCGCCGGCAGAGGGCTATGGCTCAGACAAGTGGAAGCCGAAAAACGCATACAGCACCTTCCACGGCGATATGACGGTAAGAGAGGCGGTTGCCCGCTCGACAAACATCCCTGCCGTTGAAGTTCTTGAGGAACTGGGCGTAGGCACCTCATACGGATATTTACAGAACAAATTCCATCTTTCATCCATTTCGGAGAAGGATAAGAACTATTCATCACTCGCTTTAGGCGGTCTCACAGAGGGTGTATCGCCGCTCGAAATGGCAGCGGCATACGGTGTATTCCCGAACGGCGGTAAATACATCGCTCCGTATACCTATTCACAGGTACTTGACTCAGCCGGAAATGTAGTGCTCCAGAACGGTCCTGCATCCTCGCAGGCAGTGTCAGCGGCTACTGCATATATTACGGCAGACCTGCTTTCAAGCGTTGTAACAAGCAGCTTCGGTACAGGTCGAAGTGCAAACCTCGGAGATATGCCGACCTACGGTAAAACAGGTACAACAGACGATAACTTTGATAAGTGGTTCGTAGGCTTCACCCCGTATTACGTAGGTGCAGTGTGGTACGGCTATGACAGCCCGTCATCACTTTCTGGCTCAAATCCTTGTCCGTCAGCGTGGAGAATGGTAATGTCAAAGATTCATTCAACACTTCCGGAAAAGGAATTGAAGGAGCCGGCAAATATTGTTGACGTAAAAATATGTCTTGACACAGGTAAGCTTGCGGCAGGCGGATGCGACGGCGTGACTGCATACTTCATCGAGGGCACACAGCCCAAGAGCAAGTGTAACAGTGTTCCGGATAAGACTCCGGAGCCATCGGAATCACCTTCACCGTCACCGGATGCGGACAAAAAGCCCGAATCAGAAGGCGAAGGCACTGAAGCTCCGTCAGATACAGGCAGCTCGTCAAGCTCAGATAGCTCATCAAGCTCAAGCGGCTCGTCAAGCTCAGGCAGCCCGTCAGGCTCAGGCAGCTCGTCAAGCTCAAGTAGCTCGTCAAGCTCAGGTAGCTCGTCAAGCTCAAGTGGCTCGTCAAGCTCAGGCAACTCGTCAAGCTCAGGCAGCTCGTCAGGCTCGGGTAGCTCGTCAGGCTCGGGTAGCTCGTCAAGCTCGGGTAGCTCGTCAGGTGCAGGCAGTGGTGCTGCATCGGGTAATTTAGATGATATGTAAAAACAAGGGGCTGTTTTATACAGCCCCTTGTTTAATTCACAATTCACAATTA
>JAZQHZ010000153.1:0-12408 GCA_045540855.1 Clostridia bacterium | reverse complement strand
AAAATACCTAAAAAAGCAGTCATTTTTTGGAGAATATGTGAGGTAAATAAGGATTGAAAAATTTTGATAAAAATAGTATAATATAATTAGGTTAATTTGTATTAAGGGACAAGTGTGCCTCGGTTTTCAGGTACATATCTCATGCATATTAAAGAATAAAAACGGAGGTTAGAACATGGGAACAGTTGATAAGTTGACTGAGCTTCAGTACCGCAGAAGCGTTATAGAGCAGGGCGGCGGCGAAGCAAAAATCAAAAAGCAGCATGACAGCAATAAGCTGACAGCTCGTGAAAGAATCAATGCACTTCTTGATGAAGGCAGCTTTATGGAAATCGACGCATTTGTAACACACAGATGTCATGAGTTCGGCATGGAGTCAGTTGATGCTCCGGCTGAGGGTGTTGTTACCGGTTACGGTACAGTTGAAGGACGTTTAGTGTATGTATATGCTCAGGATTTCACAGTAATCGGAGGATCATTAGGCGAAATGCACGCAAAGAAGATCTGCAAGGTTATGGATATGGCTGCAAAGATGGGCGCACCGATTATCGGTATGAACGACAGCGGCGGCGCAAGAATCCAGGAGGGAATTGACGCTTTAGCAGGATTTGGCGAAATTTTTGTAAGAAATACATTAAACAGCGGTGTTATTCCGCAGATTTCAGTAATTATGGGACCGTGTGCAGGCGGTGCAGTTTATTCACCGGCTATCACAGACTTCATCTTTATGGTAGATAACACATCAAAGATGTTCATCACAGGTCCGCAGGTTATAAAGTCAGTAACAGGTGAGGACGTATCAGCAGAGGACTTAGGCGGAAGCAAGGTTCACGCAGAGAAGTCAGGCGTTGCACACTTCACAGCAGCTTCAGATGAGGAATGTATTGCACAGATAAGAAAGCTCCTTTCATATCTTCCGCAGAACAACCTTGAAGAGGCTCCGTTCAATGCTCCGACAGACCCGATCAACAGATTATCGGAGAAGCTCACAACAATCGTTCCGGACGAGCCGAACAAGGCATATGACGTCAAGGATGTAATTGCAGAGGTTGTTGACAACGGCGAATTCTTTGAGGTACAGGCAGGCTTTGCACAGAACATTGTTGTAGGCTTTGCAAGATTCAACGGAAACGTAGCAGGTATCGTAGCTAACCAGCCGAAGGTTAAGGCAGGTGCTTTAGATATTGATTCATCAGACAAGGCTGCACGCTTCATCCGTTTCTGTGACAGCTTCAATATCCCGCTTGTTTCATTTACAGACGTTCCGGGCTACTTCCCGGGTAAGGATCAGGAGGTTGACGGTATCATCCGTCACGGTGCTAAGCTTCTTTATGCATTCAGCGAGGCTACTGTTCCGAAGATAAACGTAATCACAAGAAAGGCTTACGGCGGAGCATATATCGCAATGAACTCAAAGCACCTTGGTGCAGATATGGTTATGGCTTGGCCGACAGCTGAGATTGCAGTTATGGGACCGGACGGTGCGGCAAATATCATCTTCAAGAACGATATTGCTCAAAGTGCTGATCCGATAAGAACAAGAGCTGAAAAAATTCAGGAATATTCAGATAAGTTTGCATCGCCATTCATCGCTGCACAGCGTGGCTATGTTGATGATGTAATCGAGCCGGATTCAACAAGACCGAGAATTATCGCAGCATTAGAGATGCTCGAGTCAAAGAGAGAGTCAAGACCGGCTAAGAAGCACGGAAATCTCCCGGTTTAATCGAAAGGAGAGATTCTAAATGGAATATTCACAGTCATTATTAACAGGACAGGGCGTTACACTTGACGAAGCATTAAGCACAGGCTTAATGGTAACGGGTGTAGGCTTATCAATCGTATTCGGAGTATTGGTGCTCCTCATGCTTGTCCTTGTAATGTTTAAGGTTATCTTCTACCATGATCCGGCAAAGCAGACAAAGAAAAAGGCTGAACCGGCTCCGGAGCAAACAGCAGCACCGGTTGCACAGGCTCAGGAAGATATGGATGAGGCAGAGCTTATCGCAGTGCTTACAGCAGCTGTTGCGGCAAGCCTCAATACATCAACCTATAATTTACAGATTAAGTCATACAGACGAGTTGATGCGAAGAAGCCGGCTTGGAATAAGGCAGGTATTCGCGAAACTATCGGAAGCAGATTTTAATTTATATTAAGAAAGGAAAGTCTAAAAATGAGAAAGTTTAATATCACAGTAAACGGAAAAACATATGAAGTTGACGTAGAAGAAGTAGGCGGCGTAGCAACAGCTCCGGTTGCAGCACCGGTTGCGGCAGCTCCCGTAGCAGCAGCTCCGGCAGCGGCTCCGGCTCCGGCAGCAGCTCCGGTTGCAGGTGCAACAGTTGTTAAGGCTCCGATGCCGGGTACAGTTGTATCAGTAAAAGTTAAGGCAGGCGATAAGGTTACTAAGGATACATTAGTAGCAGTATTAGAGGCAATGAAGATGGAAAACGAAATCTTCGCAGGCGTAGACGGTACAGTTGCTGCTGTTAACGCAAATGCAGGTGCAAGCGTAAACACAGGTGATGCGATTGTTTCAATCAACTAATCATCATTTAACAGCAGAAAGTGGTGAAATAAAGTGTTAGAAAGTTTAATGAGCTTTATGAGCAATACAGGCTTTGCCGCTTTAATGGCTGACGGTACGATTCCGGCAATCAAGACAATCATTATGATTGCGATTGCGTGCGTGCTTTTGTATCTCGCTATTGTAAAGCAGTTTGAGCCGTTATTGCTTCTTCCGATAGCATTCGGTATGCTTTTAACAAATCTTCCGATGCTTAAGGATTCAAGTGCAATTATGATGCACACAGAGTTTTTTACAGACCCGGAATATATGATAGACGGAAAATACATTGACGTCGGACATATATGCCGTCACGGAGGTCTATTAGACCTTCTCTATCTTGGCGTTAAGCTTGGTATCTATCCGCCGCTTATCTTTATCGGTATCGGATGTATGACAGACTTCGGTCCGCTTATCGCTAACCCGAAGAGTATCCTTTTAGGTGCAGCTGCACAGTTTGGCGTATTCTTCACATTCTTAGGTGCACTCGTATTAAGTGCAACAATTCCGGGCATCAGCTTCGGTGTTAAGGAAGCAGCATCAATCGGTATCATCGGCGGTGCTGACGGTCCGACAGCTATTTATGTAACAAAGTCACTCGCTCCGGCACTCTTACCGGCGATTGCAGTGGCAGCATATTCATATATGGCACTTATCCCGATTATTCAGCCGCCGTTTATGAAGCTTTGTACAACAAAGAAGGCAAGACAGGTTGTAATGGGACAGTTAAGACCGGTTTCAAAGACAGAGAAGATTCTCTTCCCGATTATCGTAACAATTATCGTTGGTCTTATCATTCCGGATGCGGTATCACTTGTTGGTTGTCTTATGCTTGGTAACCTCTTCAAGGAATCAGGCGTATGTGACAGACTTTGTAAGACTGCCCAGAATGAGCTTATGAATATTGTAACAATCTTCCTTGGCGTGACCGTAGGTGCAACTGCAACAGCAGACAGCTTCCTTTCAGGTCAGACAATAGGTATCGTTGTATTAGGTCTTATAGCATTCTGCTTCTCGACAATAGGCGGTCTCTTACTGGGAGATTTAATGTATGTATTAACAAAGGGTAAGGTTAACCCGCTTATCGGTTCAGCAGGTGTTAGTGCGGTGCCGATGGCAGCCCGTGTATCACAGACAGTAGGACAGAAGGAAAACCCGTCAAACTTCTTATTGATGCACGCAATGGGCCCGAACGTTGCAGGTGTTATCGGTTCAGCAGTTGCTGCCGGTGTATTCCTTTCAATGTTCAACGGACTTTAATGTTCGGAAAAATACTCGTTGCATCTCACCTCCATTAAGGACTTGAAGTATAACGCATACATCTGCGTCCTGAATGAAGGTAATCTGCTTAGAGTATTTTCCCAGAATTGAATTTTCGAAAGAATGAAAAAACATAATGTAGGGGACGATGCCCTCATCGTCCCGTTACAGTGTATATATTACACTGAATAAATTAAGAATGGAGGACTAAATGTCATGGCAGATATAAAGGCAAAGCCGGTAAAAATTACCGAAACAATCCTTCGTGACGCCCATCAGTCACTTATTGCTACAAGAATGACAACAGACGATATGCTTCCGATTGTTGAGAAGCTTGATCAGGTTGGCTATCATTCACTTGAAGCGTGGGGCGGCGCAACCTTCGATTCGTGTTTAAGATTCTTAAACGAGGATCCGTGGGAAAGATTAAGAAAGATTAAGGACAAGGCTAAGAATACTCCGCTTCAGATGCTTTTCAGAGGTCAGAATATCTTAGGCTACCGTCACTATGCAGATGATATCGTTGAGTACTTCGTACAGAAGTCAATTGCAAACGGTATTGATATCTTAAGAATTTTCGATGCGTTAAACGACGTAAGAAATCTTGAGTGTGCAATCAATGCTTGTAAGAAGGAGAAGGGACACGTTCAGGCAACAGTTTGTTACACAATCTCAGACTTCCACACAAACGAGAAGTTCGTAGAGATGGCAAAGCAGCTTGAGAATATGGGTGCAGATTCAATCTGTATCAAGGATATGGCAGGTCTCTTACTTCCGTATACAACATATGACTTAGTATCAAAGATGAAGCAGGCGGTTAAGATTCCGATTCAGCTTCACACACACTATACAAGCGGCGAGGCTTCAATGGTTTACTTAAAGGCTATTGAGGCAGGCGTAGACGTAATCGACTGTGCAATGTCACCGTTAGCATTAGGTACATCACAGCCGGCAACAGAGCCGATTGTAGCGGCACTTCAGGGTACACCGTACGATACAGGCTATGATTTGAATAAGCTTATTGAAATCAAGGATTACTTCCAGCCGTTGCGTGAGAAGTATCTCGCAAGCGGACTTATGGATGCAAAGGTAATGGGCGTTGATGTTAACACATTAAAGTACCAGGTACCGGGCGGTATGCTTTCAAACCTCGTTTCACAGCTCAAGCAGATGGGAAGAGAGGATGCATACGAGGAGGTTCTTGCAGAGGTGCCGAGAGTAAGAGCAGATATGGGATATCCGCCGTTAGTAACACCGTCATCACAGATCGTTGGTACACAGGCTGTATTTAACGTAATCGCAGGTGAGCGTTACAAGATGGTATCAAAGGAAGTTAAGGGCTTGGTTAAGGGCGAATACGGTCGTTGCCCGGTTGAGATTGCTCCGGAGATTGTTGAAAAGACAATCGGAAACGAGGAGAGAATCACATGCCGTCCGGCAGACAAGCTTGAGCCGGAGTTAGACAAGCTCAGAAAAGAGTGTGCAGAATGGATCGAGCAGGATGAGGACGTATTATCATACGCACTCTTCGGTCAGGTTGCAGTTAAGTATTTCGAGTACAGACGTGCACAGAAGTACAAGATTGATGCAGACTTAGTTGATATGAAGGATAAGACATATCCGGTATAAATGCTTTAAAACCGCTGTTGCAATTGCAATAGCGGTTTTTATATGTGATAGACCAAAATTCATCGTATATTCCTCTTTGAATTCTATAACAACTTATATTTTGTTAAGTATGACGATTGAATTATCAAGCTTATTATGCTATAATAAACTTGATAAATTCGGTTTTGATACCGAGAAAAGAGGTAAATATATGGGCGGTTTTTTTGCTGTGGCATCTAAGGAGGATTGCGTTTTCGACCTTTTCTACGGTGTGGATTATCATTCGCATCTTGGCACAAGACGTGCAGGAATGGCGGTTTACGGAGAAAAGTACGGGTTTGATAAGGCAATTCACAACATTGAAAATGCACCGTTTAGAACCAAATTTACAAAAGAATCCAATTCTATGAAGGGTAATCTGGGAATTGGTTGTATTTCAGATTTCGAGGCACAGCCTATTTTGGTACGCTCTCATCATGGCTCATATGCCATAACGACTGTGGGCAAGATTAACAATTCGGACGAGATTGTTGATGAGATATTAAAAAATCATACTCACTTCTTTGAAATGCAGGGTGGAGCGATAAACCAGACAGAGCTGGTTGCAGCTATTATAAATCAGAAGGAAAATTTCATCGACGGTATAAGACATGCACAGGAGATAATAGAAGGTTCGATAAGTATGCTTGTTCTTACTCCGAAGGGCATTTATGCCGCACGTGATAAAAACGGAAGAACACCTGTTGCAATAGGTAAAAAGGACGAGGGCTACTGTGCAAGCTTTGAGAGCTTTGCGTATTTAAACCTCGGTTACAGTGATTATAAAAACCTCGGTCCGGGTGAGGTTGTTGTTATGGCTCCTGATGGAGTGCATACTCTTGTATCACCTGATAAGGATATGAAAATCTGTACCTTCTTATGGGTATATTACGGCTATCCGTCATCATCGTATGAGGGAATCAGCGTAGAGCAGATGCGATATAATTGCGGTAAATGCCTGGCGAAGCGTGACGAGAATAAGGTAAAGCCTGACCTTGTTGCAGGCGTGCCGGATTCGGGTATTGCACATGCAGTAGGCTATGCAAATGCGTCGGGAATACAGTTCTCACGTCCGTTTATCAAGTATACACCGACCTGGCCGCGTTCATTTATGCCGACTCATCAAACCAAGCGTAACCTGATTGCAAAGATGAAGCTTATTCCTATTCACGATTTGATAGAGGATAAAAGCTTGCTTTTGATTGACGATTCAATTGTGCGTGGTACGCAGCTTGGAGAAACTACGGAGTTTCTGTACGAAAGCGGAGCAAAGGAAGTGCATATAAGAACAGGTTGTCCGCCGATAATGTTCGGATGTAAGTATCTGAATTTCTCGCGTTCGACCTCG
This sequence comes from Clostridia bacterium, assembly GCA_045540855.1. Taxonomy (GTDB): domain Bacteria; phylum Bacillota; class Clostridia; order UBA1381; family UBA1381; genus UMGS1958. The sequence continues at coordinate 5,586 of JAZQHZ010000153.1, read as the reverse complement.
GAAAGAGACCTTATTACGCATCGTGTAATTGAGGAATTGGAGGGCTGTGAGCCGGATAAGGCTACTATACAGGAATATGCAAATCCCGAGAGTGAGAAGTATCAAAGAATGGTGGACAAAATAAGCGAAATGCTTCATTTCACATCGCTTGCATATTTAAGACTTGACGATATGCTATCATCAGTAGGAATAGACGAGAGCAAGCTCTGTACCTACTGCTGGGACGGTAAGGAATAAAAATAAGGCGGTGTTCCCATTTGGAACACCGCTATTTTTGTGTTTAGATTCCGTAAATCTTTTCAAATATATCAACTGTGTTTTCAGGTGCCACGATGTCATCAACCTTTGCGTTCGGGTCAACTGTCGATGTCATGTCAAGCAAGAGCTTAAGCTTATCAGCACCCTCCTCGAATGAAACATTCATATACATTTTCTGCGAGGTCGTAATGCCGTTTTCAATATGAGCTGTCAGGTTTATGTCAATTACAAGATTTTCGAAGGATTCCTCAAGCTCTTTTCTTGCTTCAGCGATTTCTTCCTCGGTCGGTGTGTATTCACCGATTTCTGCTGATATTTTGACAGCGATATCCATTGCAAGGTCAATCAGCATATCAGTATCAAGCTTGAATGCTACATCATAGGTGTTTTCGCCTGCTTCTGTAATTGTGATGTATTTATCAACAATAGCAAAAGCGTTAATCATCTGTGTAAGCGCATCAAGTGCATATGTTGTGTTGATTTCGCCCATTGAACTGAACATCTCTTCGTAAATATATTCAAGAAGAGCCTTTGAGTTGGTCGCATTTTCCATAATCTTGAGCATAGCATCAACATCAATGTCAAGCTCTTCGCCTGCCATGCTTGAGATTAGTGCAAAATAGTTTTCAAGTGAAAACTCATACCAGGTGTCCTTATTTAAAAGTGACGGCGGAATTTCGTTTGCATCAATAATTCCCTTAACTGCAAGCTCTGATAAAAGATTTGTTCTTATGTAATATGTATTATCCTTAAAGATAATATCAAGAGTGCAGTTGCTTAAATCAAATGTATTTCCTTCATTATCCGAATATTTTACCGATGCGGTCAGCTTTGAATCGGCATTCATACCTGCGGTGGTACCCTCGGCATCAAGTGAAGCCTCGAGATTTGTTTTATCTGTTGAGTAGGTTTTTCCGGTTTCGAAGTCAATAAAACCGCTTTCCATATTGAATGTTAAACCGACTGATGCAACCGAATACGAGCTTTCAGGTGTAACTACGCCGATTTCAGCAAGCTTTGAAAGATTCGGACAGCTTGCCCAAAGCTGGTCAAAGTATGCGTCGAAGTCGGCAATAACAGCCGTCTGCTCATAGCCGCTCCAGCCTACCTGCATACCGAATGCCTCGCTTAAAAAGCGAATCGGTACATATGAGTGTCCTTCGATAATTACAGGCTTAACGTCCATTTTCATTTCGCTGTTTCCCTCGGGAGTTGCGATTGCGATTGTATCCGAATCGAGGTTGAAGCTTACCGATATGTCCTTTTTAACTGCACTTGCAGTGCGTGTGGCATCGTCATAGTCAACAGTCGCACCGACTGCCTCTAAAAATGCTCTGAACGGAAGCATAGTACGTCCGCTGATAATAATTGCCGGATCAAGGTACTCTGAATTGTAGTAAACATTTGCCGCACCCTCGATTCCGAACTGTGCGATGATCTCATCAGAGTAGGTGATGGTTGGTTGGAAATTATAGATGTAATCTTTCAGAATTTCATTTGATACATATTTCATATCAGATTCAGCCATACCGCCGACAACGCCCGGAGTTTCTGTAACAATAACCTCTGTCGGACCGTCTGCACCACCGATTATGCCTACCGATGTAGCATTTTCTGGTGTTGCGGCAAATGCCGCAGTTGAAGTGAGCATTGATAATGCGATAAGTAATGATGTAAATTTCTTCATAGTAACACTTCCTTTCTTTTCTTCATTGTATCATATTTTAAAGTAAAATACAATACTATAATTCCAAAAATTTTATTAAATTGTCAATGTTATTCTCAACCTTGTCGTCAATAACCGCTTCAAGTAATAAGTTAAGCTTTTCGCCGATTTCACGTCCTGAAAATCCTGCGGCAATAAGCTCCTTTCCGCCGATTGCAAGGTCTGTGACCTTATAGCACTCGCTGTTTTCCTCGATTTCCGCAAGCATCTGCTTTACAAATTCAAGCTGTGGCGTGCCCTTGTCAATTGTATCCTGTGCGTGTGCCATCATATCCGCATACGCCACACGTGTCAGAAGCTGTGCCTTGTCCATACCGATTTTGTTAAGCAGTCGCTTTATGCCCTTTTTCGTTATGGAATGAAGCGAATCGTGATAGCGGATAAGCGTGGTTACAGTGTCCAGAATGTCATTTGACATCTTGAGCCGCTTTATAATTGTATTTGCAATTTTTGCACCTGCCTCCTCGTGACCGTAGAAATGCCCTCTGCCGTTTTCCTCAGTATAGGTGTGCGGCTTGCCGATGTCGTGCAAGAGCATTGTGAGTCGTATCACACTGTCACTGTCTGCATAGTCAATTGCACTTAACGTGTGCTCCCACACGTCCATTGTGTGGTGCGGGCTGTTCTGCTCAAAGCCTATGCAGGGCGATATTTCAGGGATAACCTCGCAGAGGATATCCGAAAATTCACGCAGTATGCGTGATGCACCCTTTCCCGATAGAAGCTTCATCAGCTCAACGCTGATGCGTTCCTTTGAAATATAGGAAAGCAGTGCCTTGTTGTCGTGCATTGCCTGTGCAGTTTCCTTTGCAATCTCAAAATCAAAGGTTGCGGCAAATCGCATTGCACGTAAAATTCTTAATGCGTCCTCGTTAAATCGATCATTTGCATCGCCTACACAGCGGATGATATGCCTTTCCAAATCTGCAATGCCGCCGAAATAGTCCTGTAAGCCGTTTTCATCGTTATATGCCATTGCATTTATTGTGAAATCACGTCTCTTAACATCTTCCCTTAAATCCGTCACAAACTCCACATAATCGGGCTTGCGGCGGTCGGAATACGTGCCTTCGGTACGGTAGGTGGTGATTTCATAGCCTACGTGGTCAATCATCAGAGTGACTGTGCCGTGCTGAAGACCTGTTTCAATTATATGAAATCCGTCAAAAACCTTTTCAACCGTTTCGGGCAAAGCACTTGTGCATATATCCCAGTCGTTGGGAATTGCTCCTGTGATTGAATCGCGGATGCATCCGCCGACTGCGTATGCCTCATACCCTGCCTTGCTGAGGCGGTCAATTATGGTTTGAACGGGTGTTGGAACTTGTATTTTCATCTCATAAACTCCTTTATAGTATGATTATACACTATTTTACCCGAAAAATCAATCATTTCTTCATTTTACGCCGCACCCTGTTCAGATGCCGCTCGAAGCTGCCGCTTGAAATAAAATCTGACAGCACGTACTGGTCAAGCACCGGTACGGTGCAGGAAAACATTCCAAGCTTGCGGTCGTATTCTTCGAGCAATTCCTCCGGCAGAATCATATATCCCATACGCATTGACGGCGAAAGGCTTTTTGAAAAGGTGTTGATATATATAACAGACTTTCCCGATGCTAAGGAATAAAGCGATTCAATCGGCTGACCGGGCATAAAGAACTCACTGTCAAAATCATCCTCTACGATATAATGCTCACTGCCTGCCCATTTGAGGTATTCATACCGCTTTGAAACTGAGGTGGTAACTCCGGTAGGGTAGCTGTGGAAGGGTGTGACGTGGAGAACGTCGAAGTTACCCTTTTGCAATGCACTGCTTGCAATTCCGTCCTTACCCATTTTAAGCGGGCAAAGCCTTGCACCCATTCCCCGGTAAACTGCCTCAATCTGAGCATATGACGGATTTTCGATGCCGTAAATTTTATCGCGTCCTAAAATCTGTACCACGTTTTCATAAAGCTGCTCCGAGCCTGAGCCGATTATAATCTGAGATGGCTGGGCTATCATACCCCGATAGCGGTGGAGATAGTCCGCAATGGCATTGCGAAGTATCGCACAGCCCTTGTTGGGTGATTTTATAAAAAGTAATTCGCCGTATTCGGAAATTACCTTCCTTATGGTTTTAAACCACAGAGAATATTCAAAATCGTGCTCGCCTTTTGCGTGGCTCGGTTCGTCAATGTAATTGAGCGTTGTGCTTTTGTCTGAGTTGTCAATTGAATCAAACGCATCAATTTTATTTACAAAATATCCGCTCCGCTCACGTGTGATGATATATCCCTCGTCGCTGAGTAAATTGTATGCGTGCTCTACCGTAATCAGGCTGCAGCCGCTCATATCTGCCATAACACGCTTAGACGGCAGCTTTTCAAGTGCCTTGTACTCGCCGCTGATTATTTTATTCTTGATATTGCGGTACAGGTTAAAATACTTTTTTTCTTTCATCTGGTTATATAAAAAACTCCTGTTTTGATTATTTACATATTGCCATAATGGTATTATAATAAAAAATATAATAAATGTAAATGAGTTTTTGAAATGGCATACAAAAAAGTTTTAACAGTGCAGGATATATCGTGCGTAGGACAGTGCTCATTAACGGTTGCACTTCCTATTATCTCGGCGTGCGGAATTGAAACGGCGGTGTTACCGTCAGCGGTACTTTCGACACATACAGGCGGATTTACGGGCTATACCTTCCGTGACCTTACCGATGATATGCCTGAAATCTGCAAGCACTGGAAGAAGGAAAATATTTTATTTGATGCGATTTATACAGGCTATCTCGGAAGTACAAAGCAGATTGAATACGTTGCAGAAATTTTTGATACAATGGGAAATGATGAGTGTGTTAATGTAATGGATCCGGCAATGGCGGATAACGGCAAGCTGTATGCTGGCTTTGATATGGAGTTCGTTGAGGCGATGAAGGGCTTGTGTGCAAAGGCAGATTACCTTGTGCCGAACATAACAGAGGCGGCATTCTTAACGGGAATGGAATACAAAACAGACTACGACAGAGCCTACATAGATGAAATACTTGGAAAGCTCATTGCACTTGGTGCAAAGAACGTAATTTTAACAGGTATTTCATATGAGCCGGGCAAAACGGGAGTTGTGGTATTTGAAAATAATGAATACTCATACTACGAGCACGAATTTTTATCAAACAGCTGTCACGGAACGGGTGATATATATGCGTCGGCGTTTGTGGGAGCATTGGTAAGAGGGAAGAGTGCATATGATTCGGCGAAGATTGCGGCTGATTATACGGTGGAGTGTATCAAGGCAACTGCCGATGAGGAAAATCACTGGTACGGTGCGAAGTTTGAGCCGGTATTAGGTAAGTTGATTGAAATGCTGAAGTGATTTAAAACACCATAGCAAAATGATTTGCTATGGTGTTTTTTTTTGTGGTAAATTTGGGTTTATCGGGGAGTTGTTAATGCAGTGCATCGGGACTTTGTCCCCTGCTTATGCAGTGCTTATTGTTATGCCGTTGGTACCCCTACTTACTTTTCTACCTACAGCAGTAGAAAAGTAAGCAAAAGACTGCCGTTTAAGGGGAAAACATTTAAAAAGATGTTTTCCCCTTAAAAATCC
>JAZQHZ010000152.1:0-4729 GCA_045540855.1 Clostridia bacterium | reverse complement strand
ACAGAAAAAAACTGAAAAAAATTTCGTTTTGTGCTGATATAGGAACACAATATTGTATTTTTATGGTATAATAGATGGTAACGCTGTGAAAAAGCGTTTAATTTTGTGTGCGAAAAAGCTGAAAAAATCATAGTCAAAACGCATAAAATGAGAGCGATTCGCACTTATGAATTTGGTTATTCCTTGCCCCTGAACCAACCGGGGACAAGTTATAATATATATGCAGAGGTCACAGGGACTTTTGCAAATCAACACTATATAAATTTTTTGATGATATCTTAAATGGAGGTGTAGAAAAGTATGGCAAGAATAGCAGGTGTTGACTTACCTAAGGAGAAAAGAGTTGAGATTGGTCTTACCTATATCTACGGCATTGGCGTTCCGAGCTCAAAGAAGATTTTAGCTCAGGCAGGCATCAACCCGGATACAAGAATCAAGGACCTTACTGATGCAGAGGTAAACAAGCTTCGTGAAATCATCGACGCTGAGTATACAGTTGAGGGTGATTTAAGAAGACAGGTAGCATTAGACATTAAGAGATTAATGGAAATCGGATGCTACAGAGGCATCAGACACAGAAAGGGTCTTCCGGTAAGAGGACAGAACACAAAGAACAATGCCAGAACCCGTAAGGGACCGGCAAGAACTATTGCTGGTAAGAAGAAATAATAAGGAGGGACTAAGCTAAATGGCTAAGGTAGCAAAGAAAACTACACGTACAAGACGTCGTGATAGAAAAAATGTTGAAAAAGGCGCAGCACACATTCGCTCAACCTTTAATAATACAATAGTTACAATCACAGATACAGCCGGAAATGCAATTTCATGGGCAAGTGCAGGCGGCTTAGGCTTCAGAGGCTCAAGAAAGAGCACTCCGTTCGCTGCACAGACAGCTGCTGAGACAGCTGCAAAGGCTGCTATGGAGCACGGCATGAAGACAGTAGAGGTTTACGTAAAGGGACCGGGTGCTGGTCGTGAAGCAGCAATCAGAGCATTACAGGCTACAGGACTTGATGTTACAATGATTAAGGACGTAACACCGATTCCGCACAACGGATGTAGACCGCCGAAGAGAAGAAGAGTCTGATTTGTAATTTTTTGTAGAAGGAGGAAACAAGAGCAATGGCAAGAAATACACAGCCGATTTTGAAGAGATGCAGAACTTTAGGCATCGAGCCGGGCGTTATGGGCTACGATAAGAGCTCAAACAAGAACCCGAAGCAGTCAAGAAGAAAGCAGTCAGAGTACGGCCTTCAGTTAACAGAGAAGCAGAAGGTTAAGTTCATCTACGGCGTACTTGAGAAGCAGTTCAGAAAGTACTACGTAATGGCTACTAAGAGAAACGGAATCACAGGTGAAATGTTACTCCAGATTCTCGAATCAAGACTTGACAACGTTGTATATAGATTAGGTTTAGCTAACACAAGACGTGAGGCTAGACAGCTCGTTAACCACGGACACATCACATTAAACGGACACAAGGCTGACATTCCGTCAATCCTCGTAAAGCCGGGTGATGTTGTAGCAGTTAGAGAGAAGAGCAAGAGCTCAGTAAGAATAAAGGAAATCGTTGAAACAAACGCAAAGAGAGTTATCCCGGCATGGTTAGACATGAACAGAGATACTTTAGTTGGTAAGGTAGTAAGACTTTCAGAGAGAGAAGAAATCGACTTTGAAGTAGCAGAGCACCTTATCGTCGAGCTTTATTCTAAATAATAACATTTTACCCTCGGTAAGTGGATTAAAATACTGTTTGTACAAGCTGTTGGAGGAACGGAACATTATTCTCCAAAGTGCTTAGATTTTTAAGGAGGGTTCTGAAATGATAGAAATGGAAAAACCGAATATCATTTGTGAGGAAATGAGCGAGGACGGAAGATACGGTAAATTCGTAGTAACTCCGTTAGAGCGTGGATATGGTACAACGCTTGGTAATTCTTTAAGAAGAATTTTACTCTCATCATTACCGGGTGCTGCGGCTACATCAATCAAGATTGACGGCATTCAGCACGAATTTTCAACAATCCCCGGCGTAACAGAGGATGTTACAGAGATTATCTTGAACATCAAGAAGCTTGCAATTAAGCTTCATTGTGATGCTCCCAAGACTGTATATATCGAGGCTAAGGGTGAGCAGGAGATTACAGCAGGTGATATCAAGAGAGACAGTGATGTTGAGATTTTAAATCCGGATCTCCACATTGCAACGCTTAACAGCGATGCAAATCTCTATATTGAGATTACATTGTCAAAGGGCAGAGGCTATGTCAGCGCAGAGAAGAACAAGCAGGCAATGCAGCCCGTAATCGGAGTAATTCCGGTTGATTCGATTTACACACCGGTAACAAAGGTGAACTATACAGTTGAGAACACAAGAGTGGGTGCGAACACAGACCGTGAGAAGCTCACTGTTGAGGTATCAACAAATGCAACGATTAAGCCGGACGAGGCTGTATCGTTAGCAGCAAAGATTATGAACGATCTCTTAAGACTCTTCGTTGACCTTTCAGATGACGCAAAGAACACTGAGGTTATGGTAGAGCCAACAGAGAACAAGAAGGAAAAGGTTCTTGAGATGACTATCGAGGAGTTAGACTTATCGGTACGTTCATACAACTGCTTAAAGCGTGCAGGTATCAATACCGTAGAGGATCTTACAAACAAGTCAGAGGAAGACATGATGAAGGTAAGAAACCTCGGAAAGAAGTCGCTTGATGAAGTAGTATTCAAGTTAAACGGATTAGGACTTTTCCTCAAGAAAGAAGAAGATTGATTATAGGAGGTTACCAAGATGCCCGGAACAAGAAAGTTTAATCTTCCTACAGACCAGAGAAAGGCGTTACTCAGAGGCTTAGTAACAAACTTCTTAAAGACAGGCAAGATTAAGACAACTCTCACAAGAGCAAAGGATACACAGGCTCTCGCAGAGAAGATGATCACACTCGGCAAGAAGAACACTCTTGCTTCACGTCGTCAGGCTTTAGCGTTCATTTTAGAGGAAGACGTTGTAACAAAGTTATTCAACGAAATCGCTCCGAAGTATGCTGACAGAAACGGCGGATACACAACAATTGCACAGTTAGGTCCCAGAAGAGGAGACTCAGCTGAGATGGCAATCTTAGCATTAGTTGAGACTGAGACAGAGGCAGTTGCTGAGAACAACTAATTGATTTTAAAAAGACATTGCGTAAGCAATGTCTTTTTTTTGTGCTTGCAAGGTTTTTGGTAATGTGGTATAATGGTGGTAAGAAGAGGTGAGTTTACGGAATAAATAAAAAAGGAGATAATTATTTGTGAAAACTTATAGGATACATAAATACATTTACGATGCAAATGGAAAATGTGATGATTGGATTGCGATAAGTGATATTGGCAAAGAGTTTAAAGGTGAAATATTGACTGTTAAAGATTATAAAGAGATTGAAGATAAATATATAAAGGCTCTTTACATTATTCTTGATTATTGTGGTATACAATCTGTGAACATTAGAAATGTGATAAAAACTGCGGATGATAAGAGCTTTTTGGATTTTCATAAGAGTTATAGTGAATTGTATGATGAAAAACTGTTAGAGTTTTATTATAGTTTAGATGATTTATCTCAAGTAGAGTATGCTGATATAGGCAATTTATGCAGATTACAATTAAGAGAAGATATATGTTCAGATATATTTTATCCGAGGAGATTAAAAATTTTAATATGCTATGATTTTTTGATGGGAATAGAAAGTTCAAGAACATTAATGCCCATTATTTCTGAAATAGAAAAGTTAGGGCTGTTTGTTATGAGTACAGAAAAATAAATAAAGCAGAAAATGATAAATTGAGGAGGGATTGGTATGAGAAAATGGATATTTACTATTTTTAATCTTTTGTGCATTGTACTTTTTGCAATTGCGTTAGCAGTTTCGATAAATACACACATAACTGCAAATCCGCGTAATTTAGGTATGTTGGGAATAGTACAGTTTTCATCGCAGATAATTATTTTAATTATCAATATGCTGTTAATGAAAAAAAGCAAGGCAGTGGCATTGGTTTTGGGCACTGTGAACATATTAATCAGTGCGGTTCCGTTTATGATTTTTAAAGAAGTTATTATGAGATTTGTTGATGTATACATACCGGTTTTACTTGCTGTACTGCATTTTGTCGGATTGGTTGCAGTGAAAAATGAGGAAAAGAACTATGACTAAAACAGAAGAGCTAAAGCAAATTATCAGAAGCTACGACAACATTGTATTTTTCGGTGGTGCGGGAGTATCATGCCCGAGCGGGATACCGGATTTTCGCAGTGCGAATGGAATTTATTCTGAAAAATTCAAGATGACGCTTAATCCGGAGGATATTGTATCGCACAGCTTTTTCATACGCTCTCCGGAGGAATTCTATGAATTTTACCGCACGAAAATGATTTATCCTGATGCGAAGCCAAATAAAGCACATCTTGCACTGGCAAGATTAGAGGAAATGGGCAAGCTCAAGGCAGTAATCACGCAGAATATTGACGGCCTGCATCAGATGGCAGGTAACAAGCGAGTGTTTGAGCTGCACGGAACAATTCATTATAATTATTGCTTAAAATGCGGAAAGTCATATCCGCTTGAGCATATCATAAATGCGGACGGAGTGCCCAAATGCGAGTGCGGAGGAATAGTGAGACCTGATGTGGTGCTGTATGAAGAAGGGCTTGATGACTACACAGTAGAAATGTCAAGAGCATTCGTGC
>JAZQHZ010000151.1:0-4616 GCA_045540855.1 Clostridia bacterium | reverse complement strand
CTGTGCAAGCTCTGTATCGCCCGGGTCAGTTACGATATATGCTGCGAAGTATAAAACTCGCTCTAACTGACGCGGTGATATATCAAGGATAAGTCCCATTGATGACGGAACTCCCTTGAAATACCAGATATGTGAAACAGGTGTCGCAAGAGTGATGTGTCCCATTCTCTCACGTCTTACCTTTGATTTTGTTACCTCAACGCCGCAACGGTCACAAACGATACCCTTGTGGCTGATTTTCTTATACTTACCGCAGTAACATTCCCAGTCCTTGGTCGGTCCGAAAATCTTTTCACAGAACAGACCGTCCTTTTCCGGCTTTAATGTACGGTAATTTATAGTTTCCGGCTTTGTTACCTCACCGTATGACCACTCTAAGATAGTCTCCGGTGAAGCAAGACCGATTTTTATTGATTCAAAGCTATTGAATTCTACCATTTATAAAAACCTCCGTATAAAAGCAAACACCTTATTCGAAATCTTCCTCATCATTACCGTCGTAATCGAAATCCTCTATGGCATCATCAACCATAAGATAGTCGTCATCCTCGTCTGAGAGGTCGCCGTCAATCTCATCAGTCTCGCTCATCATGCTGTCCCTGAAGTCCTCCTTGCTGTACTCACGGCCCTTTAAGAAGCTGTCTGAAGCATCGTCTGAGTCGTCCTCGAAGAATGAATCAAGGTCAATCTGCTGTGCCTGATGGTCAAGGATTCTGATATCAAGTGCGAGTGACTGTAATTCCTTAACAAGTACCTTGAATGACTCCGGTATACCTGATTTCGGAATATTCTCACCCTTAACGATTGCCTCATAGGTCTTAACTCTACCCACAATATCGTCTGACTTGACTGTTAAGATTTCCTGTAATGTGTATGCAGCACCGTAAGCCTCAAGTGCCCAAACCTCCATCTCACCGAAACGCTGTCCGCCGAACTGAGCCTTACCTCCGAGCGGCTGCTGTGTAACGAGTGAGTACGGACCTGTTGAACGTGGGTGAATCTTATCGTCTACAAGGTGGTGAAGCTTTAAGTAGTACATGACACCGACTGTAACCGGGTTATCGAACTTCTCACCTGTACGTCCGTCATATACTGTTGACTTAAAGGTCTTATCAAGACCTGCCGCCTCGAACGCCATCTGGATATCCTCATCCTGTGCACCGTCGAATACCGAAGTACCGATCTTTAAGAATCTGCCCGGACGAGCCGCATCCTTAGCTGTTAAAAGCTGCTGTCTGAAATTGTCATCTACTGTGATTGCTTCAAGCTCTTCTCTTGTTTTTAAGCTTAAGCATCTGTAAGCATAGCCTAAGTGCATCTCAAGCACCTGACCGATGTTCATACGTGAAGGTACGCCCAGCGGGTTTAACACAATCTGGAGCGGTGTACCGTCCTCTAAGAACGGCATATCCTCCTGCGGAAGAACTCTTGAAACGACACCCTTGTTACCGTGACGGCCGGCCATCTTATCGCCGACGCTGATCTTACGCTTCTGAGCGATGTAGCAGACTACTGACTTGTTAACGCCCGGCTTCAATTCGTCTCTCGGGTTATCCTTAGAGAATACCTTAACGTCTACAATGATACCGCTTTCACCGTGCGGTACACGGAGTGAAGTATCTCTTACCTCTCTTGCCTTTTCACCAAAGATTGCACGAAGTAATCTTTCCTCGGCTGTAAGCTCTGTTTCACCCTTCGGTGTAACCTTACCTACAAGGATATCGCCTGCGTGAACCTCTGCACCGATTCTGATGATACCGTTCTCGTCAAGATCCTTTAAGGCATCCTCTGATACATTCGGAATATCTCTTGTGATTTCCTCTGCACCAAGCTTTGTATCTCTTGCTTCACATTCATACTCTTCCATATGAATTGAAGTGAATACGTCATTCTTAACTAATTCTTCACTAAGAAGGACAGCGTCCTCGTAGTTATAGCCTTCCCATGTCATGAAGCCGATAAGGATATTCTTACCGAGTGCCAGCTCGCCGTTATCCATAGCCGGACCGTCTGCGATGATGTCACCCTTCTTAACCTTCTCGCCCTGTACAACAATAGGCTTCTGATTTATACATGTACTCTGGTTTGAACGTGTGAACTTGATAAGCTCGTGCTTATGCTGTGTTCCGCTCTCGCCTCTTATAACGATTGTCTCTGAATCAACCTTCTCAACATAACCGTCCTCAACTGCAAGCACTGCTGAGCCTGAGTCGTGTGCAACCTTGTGCTCGATACCTGTACCTATAATCGGTGAGTCGGTTGTTAAGAGCGGCACCGCCTGACACTGCATGTTTGAGCCCATGAGTGCACGGTTAGCGTCGTCGTTCTCAAGGAACGGGATACAAGCCGTAACAACTGATACGAGCTGACGCGGTGAAACGTCCATGTAGTCAATCTGTGTGCCCGGAACTTCTAAGATTTCGTCACGGTAACGTGCTGATACTCTCTTATCGAGGAACTTGCCGTTTTCATCAAGCGGCTCGTTAGCCTGAGCGATGATAAAGTCATCCTCAACGTCAGCTGTCATATAAACGATTTCGTCTGTTACGCAGCCTGTTTCCTTATCAACACGTCTGTACGGAGCCTCAACGAAGCCGTACTCGTCAATTCTTGCAAAGGTTGCAAGTGATGTGATAAGACCGATGTTCGGACCTTCCGGAGTCTCGATCGGACACATTCTTCCGTAGTGTGAATAGTGTACGTCTCGAACCTCGAAGCCGGCTCTCTCTCTTGAAAGACCGCCCGGACCCAATGCTGAAATTCTTCTCTTGTGACGTAACTCTGCCAACGGGTTCGGCTGGTCCATGAACTGTGAAAGCTGTGATGAGCCGAAGAACTCATTGATTGTAGCCACAATAGGTCTGATATTTATAAGTGAAGTCGGAGTGATGATTTCCATCTCCTGAACTGACATTCTCTCACGTACAGTTCTCTCCATTCTCGCAAGACCGATACGGAACTGGTTCTGTAAAAGCTCACCAACGCAACGTAAACGTCTGTTTCCGAGGTGGTCGATATCATCAATTGCACCTGTGCCGTTTGCTAAGGTAATGCAATAGTTGATTGATGCGAAAATATCGTCGATTGTGATATGCTTCGGGCAAAGCTCGTCGAAGCGGTATTCAATCTGATCCTTTATATATTCGTCTCTGGGAAGCTCGTCCTGCTTGTCTGCTTCCTCTAAGATTTCCATAAGCACTGCACGGCGTACCTTCTCATACGGAACCTCAACCTCAACATCACAGTATTCATTGAGATATACCATATCGTTTGAGAACACCTTAACAAGCTGCTCCTCAATTTCAAGGTAAACAGTGTTAACGCCGGCTCTCTCGATTGCCTCTGCCTGTGCAGCTGTGAGGATGTCACCCTTTGAAGCCATCATTTCGCCTGTTCTCGGGTCGAAAACATCCTCTGCTAACTTTTTATTCTTGATTCTTGCTGAAATTGCAAGCTTCTTATCGAACTTATAACGTCCCACTCTCGCAAGGTCATATCTCTTGGGATCGAAGAACATATTATAAAGAAGTGATTCGGCACTGTCCACGTTAGCCGGCTCACCCGGACGAAGTCTCTTATAAATCTCTAAAAGACCTTCTTCTCTGTTAGTTGTTGTATCCTTCTCAAAGGTAGCCTTGATTCTCTTATCCTCACCGAAGAGTGAGATAATATCTGCATTTGAGCCAAGACCTAATGCTCTTAATAAAACAGTTACCGGAAGCTTTCTTGTACGGTCAATTCTTACTGAGAATACATCGCTTGACTCTGTTTCGTACTCAAGCCATGCACCTCTGTACGGGATAACCTGTGAAGTATATAACGGCTTACCTGTCTTATCTCTTGAGAAATCGAAATATATACCCGGTGAACGAACGAGCTGGCTGACAATAACTCTTTCAGCGCCGTTAATAATGAAAGTACCCTGCTCTGTCATAAGCGGGAAATCGCCCATAAATAAGGTCTGGTCCTTCATTTCGCCGGTTTCATTGTTAGTAAGTCTTACCTTAACTCTTAAAGGAGCTGCGTACTTTGCATCTCTCTCCTTACATTCCTCAACGCTGAACTTCGGTTCATAATCAAGCTCATAGTCTAAAAATTCGAGCTTTAACTTCTCAGCGTGGTCTGTAATAGGGGAAATATCGTGGAATACTTCCTTTAAGCCCTCGTCAAGGAACCAACGGTATGAGTTCTTCTGAACGTCAATAAGGTTCGGCATTGTAAGGGGCTCTTTGATTTTTGAGTAGGAAAGACGTATGTTTTTTCCTGCTTCTACCGCATGCAACATTTAATAAATCACCTCATCATTAATAAAACACTTGCAATTTGTTCCTTCCCGTGGTATAATAATTATAAATCATACCAAAGGGGTGTCCGCAAAATGCGGATACTACTACAGTATATAATAATACCACAAATTGCAGGATTTGTCAAGACCTGTGCGGAAATAATTTTATTTATTTTAAATTATTGTTTAGCGGATTACCAAATTTGAATGATAGGTGTAGGGGACGTTGCCCTCAACGTCCCGCCATTGTTATGCCAACGGCATAACAATGGGCAAATTCGGTGTAATTTTGCGGGCTGATGAGGGCATCAGCCCCTACAATCCATAATTT
>JAZQHZ010000150.1:0-2961 GCA_045540855.1 Clostridia bacterium | reverse complement strand
ATGGCAACTAAAATTCAAAAAAATAACAGCCGCCGAAGCGACTGCTATTTAATAAATATGTTTCCATTTATCTATATTTTCTGCATTGAATTCCGATAAATCGCCCAGGCTGACCTCTGTGCCGCCCGCAAGACTGTCCGTAACGACCTTACTTCCAAGCTTGCCCGCATCAAACCTCTCACCGACCTCGCCTGCAATGCTTCCATTTCCGATAGCCGAGATTGTGTAGCCCGCAAGATAGCCAAGCTCCTCCGGATTCCACATATACATCTTCGGGCAAACTCCGTTTTCGATGTACTCTGACATTTCTGACGGAAGTCCCAGACCTGTTAATTTTATCTGCGACTGACTGTTAGTCAGCACCGCTCCTGCCGCCGCCATTCCGACCGTAGTCGGCGATAAAATCACCTCTACGCCGTCAAGCTGCATAAGCCTTTCCACTGCCTGCTTCGACAGCTCCGCATCGTCGTTTCCGTATTCAATCGCAACGCATTCAAGCTTTGCATATTTCGCGTCCGATTCATTGAGCTTTTCTATCTCCGACAGCCACGCCGCCTGATTCGGTGCGTCCTCGGTAGTGCTTAAAATGGCATACTTTCCACCCTTATCGCACATATCGTACACTGCATCCATCAGCACGCGGCTCACCGTTTCCGCATTCGTCTGACCTATATGCAGACTGCGGCAATCCTCGCTGACTGCACTGTCTACCGAGACGATTTTAATGCCTGCACTTTCTGCCGTATGCAATACGTCATGAAGTGATTGTGCATCATTTGCCGATATTGCAATGCCGCTGACCTTTGAAGCAATAAGCTCCTTCACCTGTGCAATCTGCTGTGCCACAACGTCACCCTTCGGGTCCGGCGCCATAAACACAGCCTCGTGCCCAAGCTCCTCACACGAAGCACTAAGTCCTTCATACACCTTCTGCATGTACTGATTATCCTTATCCTTACCAATGAAGGCATATGTTTTTTCATCGCCGAAGCTGCAGCCGCTAAGTGCCGACACCGTTGCTGCCACTGCTGTAAGTGTACATATAACTCTTCTTTTCATTTGATTCTCCCAATCAATTTATCTGATAAAGCTTGTTCTTATTACCGGTTCCCTTTCCGGCTTTTCAATTCCTGCCGCCTTGCCTGCCTCAATGCACTTCAGAAGCCACGCCATATGTGAGCCGAGCGTACGCATTGTCTGCAAGCCCTCCTCGTCCTTTAACACGTCCTCTGCCTTTGAGCCGTGTACCTGATTCCAGTACTGCGAGCCCACCACCGGCATACAGTTGATTGTAAAATACTTGTTAATCTGCTCAAATGCCGCACTTGCACCGCCACGTCTGCAGCTTACCACTGCCGCCGCCGGCTTTGCACTCATGTGCTTTGCTCCGCAATAGAATGCCCTGTCCATAAACGACGAAAGCTGTCCCGACATATTTGAATAGTAAACAGGCGAGCCGAACACATAGCCGTCAGCCGTCTTTGCCTTTTCAATAAATTCGCCTACGCAGTCGTCATAGATACATTTTCCCGTACCTGCACACGCACCGCACGCAATACAGCCTGCCACAGGTGCCGTTCCTATATGGAAAATCTCCGTTTCGATGCCGTGTTCATTAAGTGTTTTTGCCACCTCACTGAGTGCTGTATATGTACAGCCCTTCTCGTGCGGACTTCCGTTTACCAGAATAACCTTCATACCGGATATCTCCTTTTTTGCTTTATAGTTATATTATATGCAAATATAGTACAATTGTCAATAGTTATTTCTCAATCAGCACAGTTCTTGTCTCCTGCTCCCAATCAACCTCTATGCCGAAGGTCTCGGCAATGAATCTCAACGGCACCATTGTGCGGTCGTTCATAATCTGAGCCTCGCAGTCAAGCTGTACCGGCTCGTCATTTACATACACAATGTCCGAATTAATCGGGATTTTTATCGTTGTACCCTTTTTCGTGATTATCGCCTGATAGTTCTTGCCGTCCCACGCCGCATATGCACCTAACGTCTGTGCAACTGCACGTATGGGAATCATCGTTCTGCCGTCGTCTATAAGCGGAGCCTGATCTGCAAATTTCACAAGCTTGCCGTCTATTCTGACCTTTGCACCGCGGTACTCAATATCGTTATGGTAGTATCTCAAAACGTGCTCGATGTATTCCGCATCACCGTATTTTTCATACGGCCAGTCCTCCACATAGTTTTTGGCATCCTCGCGGTATTCAAGCCATTCCTCGCCCTTGTCCTCAATAATCTTATCCAGCACATATGTACCGAAGTTATAGCCCTGAATCATTTTCATATAGTCGCAATCGTAACGATAAAGCGATTCCGAAATAAGCCACGCGGCATACGGCACCGCCTTTTCCGGGTCAAGCCTGTCCTCAAGCGTCCACGCAGTACCGGTTGTTTTTTCTCCGAAATTCGCAAACGACTTTTCGTTGGTATATTCAATCTGCATAATGCCCCACGCAGGGTATTCACTGCCGTCCTCACGGTGGCTGAGGTTTCTGCCCGAGGATTCCTGCATACAGATTGCCGCAAGCAGGTTAGGGTCAACGCCGTACTGCTCGCCCGACTTTTTAAACAGGTCATTATATTGCTTCACTGCCTTGGCAAGTGATTTTGTGCCTATTTCAATTCCCTCCATGGAAGTACCGCAATGATCGGGTATCGCACCCGATGCGAGAGCCGTAACAGAGGCAGTCGTAAGAGCTATGGCAGCAAGTGCCGCCGCTATAATTTTCTTCATTGTTATTCTCCCTTCGAGTTTTGCCGTAACTGCAATATAATTATACTATGAATTTTAAGGATTGTCAACGGTAATTAAAGGGATAGGGAAAGGTCGTTCCGACAATTCACAATTCACAATTCATAATTCACAATTATGCTGACGCTAATTGTTTGCGTTTCAAATTTGGGTTTATCGAGATGTTTGCACTCGTCCAAACGATTCAAACG
>JAZQHZ010000149.1:0-7788 GCA_045540855.1 Clostridia bacterium | reverse complement strand
GGCGTAACAATGGGCAAATTTGGTATAATTTTGCGGGCTGATGAGGGCATCAGCCCCTACAATCACAAATTTAAACATCCCGACAAACCCAAATTTCCCACTCAACAAAAAAACTATGGCAAAACAAAATCGTTTTGCCATAGCCCTTTTAATTATTCTCCTGCACTCATACTCCTAACACATACACAAACCTCACTTATCGGCTTCATTGTAGCTATACTGTCCCATACAAATGCATAGATTTTGCCTGAATTGTCACTCCAGTCCAGATAGAACTTTATCTCACTCATTTCCGGTGTAACTTCCTTTAATACAACCTTCTCAATGCGTCCCTTACCGTCATACTTTGCCGCCACAAGTACGCCGTTTACATCGCCTTCAAAGCTTACCTTCACGTTTTTGTTCGATGTACTATATTTTATTCCGTAAATATCATAATTCCACTCCGGCTCAGGAGTTGGTGTCGGTGTAGCCGTCACTTCCGGCGTAGGCGTAGGTGTCGGAGTCGGTGTCGGCTCCGGCGTAGGTGTTGCCGTAGGCTCCGGTGTGGGCGTAGGTGTTGCCGTAGGCTCCGGCGTTGTCACTGTCTGCGACGGCTCAAACGTAATAGAGCAAATCGTCAGCGAGCTTGACTTCGAATAAATATAAACCGGCTTGTTCGCACTCACCTGTGCACTGAGCACTCCCGCACCCTTTGTTGCAAGTGCTTCCTCGCCAATAACGTCCTCGTCATTTTCTCCGTAGCTTGCCATAAGCGTTCTTGCCGATGAGCTTGTGTTCTCAAAGCTTACGCTTATCGTGCCTTCAACGCCCGGTAAAATCTCAACGCATCTGTATTCGCCCGGCACACCGCCGCCGTTGAGCTTTAAGCCCGATGCAACGCTTGTGTCAAACTTCGTAGCTGTGAGATTAATGTTCTTCGATGAATTTGCGTGGATTTTGCTGTTATTGAAAATCACGCTGTCCGTATACTCCTCTGCCGCATTTTCGTATGTCCATACCGTCTTTTCCGTAACCGGACTAAGCTCTGTTGCAGGAACAGGAGTTTCGGTCGGCACTACTGTCGGAGCAGGTGTTGTGCCCGGCTCAGGAGTAGCCGTCGGAGTCGGTGTGGGAGTTGGTGTAGGCACTGCTGTCGGAGTCGGTGTGGCAGTCGGTGCCGTTGTCGGAGCAGGCGTCACACCTGCACCCAATGCCGGGTAATACTCGCCGTCCGCACCCGTATATGTCGCAACCACGCCCGATTCATAATCGGTGAGCATTTTCTTCAATGTTTCGTCAATATCCGAATCCTTGTCGGCATCCTCGCCGAAATCATACTTGAAATCGCCGCCGTTCACACGTCCGGCACTTGCCTCAACAATTGCTGCAACGTCCTTTGCCGCATCCGGAGTATATTCATACATATCCGATGCAGTGTCAAAGTTGTTGTAAACATTATTATATGTAATGCCCTTGAAGGTCGAAAGCTTCGTCTTTACAGTTGCAGGAATCTGCTCATCACGGCTTGAAGCAAGGTATGCGTCAAAGTCCGAGCCTGTGTCAGCACTGTAATAGAGTGTCGGGTCCTCACCGTCGGCATAGTAGTTGTTGTATGCCTTGATAATTCCGCCCGCCTCCTTCGAGAACGTGCCGCTGTCATTGCCCTGCATTGATGAAAGCATCGGGCTCTTCGGGTTTCTGTAATAGTTCGCCTCAACAAACGCACTCGCACCCGAGGTAACGCCTGTGCCATACTTCGCAATGCCGTCATAGTAGTTGTTGTACATATGCACGCTTGCAAAGCGGATTCTCGGATGACGTGAATCCGAGTGGTCGAAGTGGTTGTGGTGATAGGTCAGATAGCTTGTTGTATCCGCCGTCTTTGAAGCACTCGCAATTACAAGCGAAGCCTTGCCCGCATCATAGAAATGGTTATATGAAAGCGTGCAGTAACGTGAATTGTCCTTGATATCAAGCGAGCCGTCACCCTTCACCTGGTCAGAATCCGCACCGGGTGAGCCATAGAAAATATCGTTGTTATGTACCCATATATTCGAATTGTCGCTCTCGATTGCGATACCGTCATCAAGGAAGAGCATCACGCCGAGGTTGCGAAGCTCCACATTTGACGAGCCCTTTATTACAAAGGCACAGCGATAAAGCGTAGCATCGTCACCAATACCCTCAACCGTCACATTTGCAACCTCCTGAAGGTAGAAAATATGCTTTGAATCGCTCACGCTTCCTTCAAAGGTCATCTCGTCACCGTTGATTTTTCCGATAATTCTTATAATATAATGTCCGCTCGGCGAATCCGGACTTGAAACCTTTGAAATACCGTCAATGATGTTGCCAAGTCCCGTATAGGTTTTCTTGCCCAAAGTCAGCGAAACGGTCTCAATATTATCCTGCGTAACGTAAATAATCTTTGCATCCGAAGGCACTGTACCGTCAGCATTGTAGCCGCCCGAAGCATTTCCACCGTTAGGCGAAGCTGATGAAAAGGCGAAGCCCTCACGCTTGTGCGGAGCAACGGTGATTTCGTCAGTATAAACCGCATCCACCTCAATACCATTCTTTATAGCCGCAATTTTAAAGCTGTAACTACCTGGTGCCAGGCCCACAGCATCCACTCTGTAATGGTCGCCATAGCGGCGGATAAGCTGTGCATCAACACTCTGAGTGTATGCACTGCGCATAGTTTCCTTGTAATATACCTTATAGCTGTCAACCGTATCGGTGCTTGTCCACTCGGCATACATACCCTCCATATATCCGCCCGATTCAGTAACCGTCATAGCCGACTGTGCCATAACAATAGCCGTATCGGGAAGAGTAACAGCGGACGAAGTAACGCCGATAAAAGCGGCACAAAGCAGAGCCGTCAATTTATTAAGCTTCATAAAATCTCCTCCGAAAAAATAATTACAAATAATTATACACCCACAATGCCAGAATTTCAATAGAAAAAATCATTTTTGTCAAAAATTCAGAGGAAAAATAATAATAAAGTCTTTTTAATTTTTATCTTGACAATACGAAGGTTTTGTGGTATGATATAACAGTTGAGTGAAAGCTCACTCGCTGGTGTAGCACAGGGGCAGTGCACTTCATTGGTAATGAAGAGGTCGGCAGTTCGATTCTGCTCACCAGCTCCAAAGTTAAAACCGCAGCACATGGCTGCGGTTTTTTTAATTATAAATATCACGTCTGTGACCAATATTTAAAATCAGAATCCTGATTTTGTTATCCTCAATTTCTGCTATCAGTCTGTAATCGCCGACACGGTATCGCCACTGTCCGCTACGGTTTGCACTCAAGCCCTTACCGTGCACACGTGGATTTTCACATCCTTCAAGGTTTTTGCGTATCCATCCTAAAATCAGACTTGCCGTACTGCGGTCTAACTTCTTTAAATCCTTCAAGGCACGCTGTGTAAATTCGACTGTATATTTCACCTTAAACCAAGCTCCCTTTCCACCTCATCAAGAGAATATGTGACAGGATTGCTTTTATATTCTTCCATAGCCTTATTGTACATTTCCAGATCGTACTCCGCTTCAATTCTCTCCATAACCGACTGACGAATCAGCTCCGACACCGAAAGGCTGTTAATTTCGGCATACTTTTTTATAAGAAGGCTGTCCTCCTCGCTTAATCTTAATGAAATAGTCATAAACAACATCTCCTCTCTGTAATACATTGTATTACAAAAATATCAGTTTGTCAATAGTATTTGCAAAGTTTTTCAAAATACATATCAGAAATTATAAAATCATAAAAAAGTCGCCCCATCCGCCAATGGAGCGACTTTGCTTTTAATTAACTAACGCATAGAACAACTTATTTGCGGAACGGTCAAAGCCGCTTCCACCTCTTATCTGTATCATATCCCGATATCGCCGACAAGCTTTGCCTTTATCGCACTCAGCGTCTCGTCACTTATCACGTGCTCTATCCTGCACGCATCATCCTCCGCCGTTTCCTTGCTTACTCCGATTGATTCCAAAAATTTCGTAAGGCACTTGTGCCTGTCATATATACTCTGTGCGATTTCCTCGCCCTTATCCGTAAGCAATATCATTCCGTTCGGGTCAAGGCAGATATAGTCGTTCTCACGCAAAAGCGAAACCGCTCTCGACACACTCGGCTTCGAATATCCAAGCTCCTTCGCAATATCAATCGAACGCACATATCCAAAGCGATTTTTCAACAAGAGTATCGTCTCAAGATACATTTCTCCTGATTCATGAAGCTCCATATTCTCTCTCCTTTCAATATATTGTGTATATTATAACATAAATCGTCCGTTTTTGCAAGTGCAATTTTGATTTAATAAATCCATCTAACATAGGACGCAAGAAATTTTTGCAGATAATGCAGACAACTTCGTTGCCGCAAATGATTGCCGTTTTGAAAGACGACAGTGTACACGCACCGCCAAGAAGGGCGGACAGCCTTTAGGCTGGCTCTTGACGAAGTCAAGATGTGCTGAGTATGTACTCCGAGTCTTGAAAAATGGTGAGATGCGGAAATTTATTGTGTCCTATTCCTCGATATGGATCATAACCTGCTCAATAATCCTCTTAACGTGGTCATCGTCAAGCGAATAGAAGGTATTCTTTCCGTCACGGCGTGCCTTGACAAGCTTTGCCTGCTTCAGGGTACGCAGCTGATGGCTTATCGCCGACTGGCTCATCGAGAGCTTCTCGGAAATATCAAACACGCACAGCTCATTATCAAACAAAGCCCACAAAATCTTTAAACGTGTGCCGTCACCGAACACCTTGAACACCTCGGACAAACGGTCAATTGTTTCGTCATCGGGCTGTTCATTTCTGATACGGTTTAAAATCCGCATATTATACAGGCAGTTCGAACAGCCTGTATCGTGACAGTTATTTTCCTGCATTCCTATCAATCCCTTTCATCCCGGAAATACACCTCAAGCGCCTTAATGCCCCGAAGCATTTCCTCTCTCTGAGGATAATCCCTCAATATCCTGTCTATACAACGGCGGCAGAACTCATGCCTTAGCCCTTCATCCTCACGCATCTGCTGCTTCATACCCCAGATATGCGTAAACCAACCCTCGCCGTTTCTGAACAGCCGCTCCAGCGTGGAAAAGCACATAACCTCTTTCCCCTGCTTCGCCGCTATCATATTTATAAGCCTCTGCTCCGCAAATACCATATAGCACAGCGGATCATCAGCGTTGTCTGCATTATTCATAAAGCGTATCGCCTCGCTTGTGTACTCATACAGCACGTCCATATCCTTTATCACGCAAAACGCAGTGTTAAGTGCCTTAAGCGACCAGTCCCACGCCGCATCAAAGCGATAGCCTTCCTTCAGTTTAAAATACTCACTGCCCGGATACACGTCGGTGTATAAATCCTCATCGTGTATAACCGAAACCGCACCCAGCTTATCAAATAAAATCTCTTCCCATACGATAAAATCAGTATCAATCACCGCCACCGGTGCCGCCTCACGGCTAAGTGCGTGCAGCTTGCCCGCCGCCCAGAACACCCGTGGATTTTCTTTTATGGAATCCAGCACACACTCAATTGAGCCATCCCATAAATCCTCCATCCCGTTTCTGATGTAGAATTCACGTCCGACAGCGTCCGTCACCATCTTGATGCTGCCGTTTTTCTCACGCCATTTCAGAGCCGAAAGAATAGTTGTAAGGATTTCAAAATCCTCTATGTAATATTCGCCGCCCTGACGTGCAAAAAACGGTTTTGTCCAGTTAATATGTAGTGCCTTCAATTACCTGTCTCCTTTATATCAAATCAAGTCCGTAGCCGTTGACTGCAATTTTGCGTACAACCTGCTTTTTCACCGCACGCATCGAGCCCACTCCAAACGACGACACATTCTTAAACGAGCTGCCAAGCGAACCGCTAAACGAGGTTGCAAACGATGTTCTATACTCATACTCAAACTCGTGCATAGCCGAAAAAGAGGTTGCAAATGACGTAGTAAACGATGATTTATAAGAGGTCGTAAACGAAGCCGAAAAGGACGATGCAAACGATGACACAAACGACGTCACCGCCGGTATGTACTGTTTTATTGCCTCCTTTACGGGCTTTTTTCCGGAAAATACGGGAGTAAATCCGATAAAGCTCATACCCATAGAAAGTGCCTCAATCGCACTGCATTCCACAACCGCACTAACCTCGCCGATTGCGATGTATGCTGCATTTTCAGCCGGAGAAATGGCATAGGTATTGTCACACAAAGCCACAGTAGTGTTCTGTGTATTAATCTTATCAAGCTCAGCCTGATTAAAAACAATTCTGTCCATAGGCAATTTCTCCCGATTTTTTTAGTTAATTATAATTATTATATCACAAAACCACAAGATAATCAAGTATTTTTATTGTAAGTTTTAAACAAGTGCAGGCGATAATTGAACTCTGCTCCGTAGAGAAGAATTGTCATACAGAAATAAAGCCAGAGCATTGCAAGTATCACATACGAGATTCCGCCGTAAATAGAAGCATAGGATTTTGATATACCGACATATACGGAAAATCCGTAGGTGAACACCAACCAGCCTGCCGAAGCAAGTGCCGCACCGGGTATAAGCTTGTAAAACGGATAGCTGCGTACAGGCATAAATCTGTAAAACAGGGTAAAAAACACGCCCAGAATCACAAACACAATAAGCCACCTCATATCCAGCACCTTATCGAGCATCCCGCCCGAAAGCGGCCATATTTCCTGCATATAATCCACAATATGCCCGCCGAAACCAAGCACTGCAATAGTAAGCACAAGCAGTGCGGTGAAGATAAACATATAAACAACGGATTTAAAGCGTACCACAAAATAGTTCTGCATTTCTCCGTCGGACAAGACGTTGTTAACGCCCTGAATCAGTGCCATAATTCCCCTTGAGGAAAACCACAGTGCCGTAATAGCGGTAACAAGCGAAATTCCTGATGAGCGTTCCATAATATCCCGCACAATCCCGTCAAGCACGCCCGAAACCGGCTCTGGAAAAAAGGCATAAATATAAGTGCTGATGTCCGTAACCGAAACAGAAATAACATACGGAAGCACGAAATTTATCAACGAAAGCAGGAACATAAACGCCGGCACAAGCGAAAGCAGAATAAAGAAAGATGCCTGTGCGGCATAAGGCCCGATGCGGTGTTGAGCCGCAGAGTCAAAGAACTCAAATACAGTTTTCAAAAAAGAATAAAGCTTTTTCATTGCCAAAACCCTCTTTTCAATTCACAATTATAACCCCGTACCGCAATCACATACCTTTAAATTCATTATAGCATACCCCGTTTCTTTTTTCAATATGAAAAAAGAATGTAGTATACAGCCGATTAAATTTGGGTTTAGCGTTGGGATGAATCCCAACAATTCGTAATTCGCAATGCGTAATGCGTAATTAATGATGTTTGCAAATTTACATCAAATAAACAATGATAGGTGTAGGGGCGAACCGTGTTCGCCCGTTTACCCAATATCGGTGGTTATCCCGGGCGAACACGGTTAGCCCCTACATCTGTCATTCAAAGCAATCTCAACACCAAACCCAAATTTGTTTGGTTTGTTTTTTGCAATTTGTGGGTTGTGCTTGCAAATTTAAACTGCACTAATACAAAGGAACTAATTAAAATCTGCAGATGGTTCCAGCTCGCTTGGAGGGTGCACTCTTTTGAGCGAGCGTCAGCAAGGGAGATTTTCAAGAGGGAATTTCCCTCTTGAACGGTATTCTTTTTCGTTCTTTTTCTGTTACTGCAGACAGAAAAAGAACCGGGGATATACGTTGCAAAC
>JAZQHZ010000148.1:0-4344 GCA_045540855.1 Clostridia bacterium | reverse complement strand
GCCTTCTTTGCCGGAGCCTTCTTTGCAGCAGTCTTTTTAGTAGCCTTCTTTGGCTTCTCTTCTTCAAACGGATCCTTTACCTCTACCACCTTCGGCTCATCTGCCGCCTTTGCAACAGTCTCGTTAGAAGCCTCGAAATCTCTTGCGATAACCTCGTTAAAATTATCGTCTCTCTTTCCGGGTATATCGTAAATTCCCGTTAAATCCTGATACATTCTGATATACTTATCAGCCGATACATTCCATGAGAAGTCTGAATTCATCGCATTATACATAATATGATTCCACTGCTCACGGCTGTTATAGTATACGTCCATAGCATACCAGATTGTGTTCATCATCTCGTCTGCATTGTAGTTTGCAAATGAGAATCCGTTACCGTCGCCGGTAAATTTATTATACGGATTAACCGTATCTCTCAAGCCACCCGTTTCACGAACTATCGGTAAAGTTCCGTAACGGAGACTGATAAGCTGTGATAAACCGCACGGCTCAAAGCGTGACGGCATTAAGAACGCATCACACGCAGCATAAATCTTGTGTGACATTTCGTTCGAGAAATAAATCTGTGCCGAGAACTTATCCGGGTACTTCCACGCATAGTGACGGAACAGGTTTTCATACTTTTCATCACCTGTACCAAGCACAACCACCTGTGCACCGCCGGCACAAAGCTCCTCCATCTTATATGCAAAGAGGTCGAAGCCCTTCTGATCAGTAAGTCTTGAAACTACACCAATCATCATCTTATCCGGATCAACCGGAAGACCAAGCTCCTCCTGGAGCTTCATCTTGTTTACAACCTTCTTCTCATACACGCTCTTTATGTCATAGTTCTCGTAAATCATCGGATCAGTTTCCGGATTCCAGTCTGTGTATGAAATACCGTTTACGATACCTAAAAGGTCGTTGTTTCTTGCTCTTAAGAGTGCGTCAAGTCCCTCGCCGTACTCCTCTGACTGAATCTCGCCTGCATAAGTATCCGATACGGTTGTAATCTTGTTTGCATAAACCATTCCGCCCTTTAAGAGGTTACCGTCGTTATAGTATTCCATCTTGTCAGGTGTGAAATAGTAATCACTGATGCCCATTGCATCCTTGATACCCTTTAAGCTCCATCTGCCCTGGAATTTGAGGTTATGAATTGTCATAACTGTCTTGATGCCACGGTAGAACGGGTTATCCTGGAAGGTATCCAAGAATACCGGAATAGGACCTGTCTGCCAGTCGTTACAGTTGATAACGTCCGGACGGAAGTCTATTGTCGGAAGCAGTGAAAGTACTGCCTTTGAGAAGAATATGAACTTCTCGCAATCAAGATGAATGTAATCGTATGGCTTATCGCCGCCGAAATAGAATTCGTTATCTACGAAATATATAATACTGCCGTCGTATTCCATCTCAAAAATACCGGCATACTGACGTCTCCACGCAATGTCGATATAGATATGATTGATATATCTCATCTGATCCTTATACTTCTGGTCAATGCACTTGTATAAGGGCATAATAACTCTTGCGTCAACGCCTTTTTCTCTGAGCACTGCAGGAAGTGAACCTGCAACGTCACCCAAACCGCCTGTTTTGGCGAACGGTGCTACCTCTGAGCTTGCAAATAAAACCTTCATAGCTGCCTCTCTTTCTTTATCTAAGACATCCATTTCAGACATCTTACCTATATTACAATATTTTCTTAGTTTTGTCAAACAAAAACCAAAAAAACGGAACTTTTAACAAAACAAATCCAAGTAGAATAAGGTTTTTCCTATATTCTGACGTGTATTTTACAGGTATTTTACATCAATCAAGGAATCAAGCCGAAAGGCTTAATTCCTTGATTTCTTCTTATTTAATCAAATCTTTGTGCCCTTCTCAATAGCCAGCGGAGTTGTCTCCTGACCGATAAGCTTTCTGCCACGTGTGATGTGTACTTCCTTATCGAATACTACGCAGTCAAGCTCAACATTCTCTTCGATGATGCTGTCCTGCATAATAACTGAATTTCTCACAATCGCACCCTTCTCTACCTTAACACCACGTGATAAGATACAATTGATTACAGTACCCTCAATCACACAACCATCTGAAATGAAGCTGTTCACTGCCTCTGCCTCAGCACCGTACTTTGTCGGAGTCTGGTCCTTTGTCTTTGTGAAAATCGGTCTTTCAGGATTGAATAATTCCTTACGGATATCATAATCAAGGAAGCTCATATTTGTTGCATAGTATGCCTTCATTGAGTCTACCTTGTAGCAAGCACCTGTATGCTCATAGCCGTAAATTCTCATTCCGCCCATCTTCTTTACAAGTGCGTCCTTAACGAGATCTCTGTCGCCTCTTGCACTGCACTCGTCAATAATGCTCTCCAATAATACCTTATCCATTACATAGATATCCATTGAAGCTGTTGTTGTCTTGGGATAATAGGGCTGAACCTCGATATCTGTTACTCTGCCCTCGTCATTGATTTCAAGAAGAGTAAATCTTGAAAGCTGTGATTCCTCAACGCCCTTGAAATCCTTGTATACAACAGTGATATCTGACTGATTTGCAATATGTGCCTCTACAACTGCACCTAAGTCCATATTATAAATGTTATTACCCAGGCTTAATACAACGTATGTCTGCGGGCTTCTGTGGATATAATCACGGATACCTGCAAGCATATCAATGTTACCTCTGATATAGCCCTGGTTCATCTGCTCAAGTGACGGCGGAAGGATATTCAAGCCACCGTTCTTTCTGTCTAAATCCCACGGCTTACCTGACTTGATGTGGTCCATAAGCGATGAGTAGTTTGACTCTGTTGCAACACCGATATTTGTGATTCCGGCATTTGCCATATTTGATAATACAAAGTCAATAATTCTGTATCTTCCTGCCATAGGAAGTGCGCTGTTAGCTCTTATTTCTGTAAGCGGGTGAATTCTGTCCTGATTTGTCAGGATGATACCCATTGCATTCTTTCTCATAACTGATTAATCCTCCTTCTTTACCATACTTTCCTTCGGAATATCCGCATTTTCCGCAACAACTGCGCCGCCTTCAACAAGGATGATTCCGTGTGTGCAGTACTGTGAAGCGTGAGGATTGTTCTCCGATGCCGGTGTTACGCCAAGCTTTGCACCGTCCTTGATAACTGCATCAGGACCGATTATTACCTTTTCAATAACTACATTGTCACCGATAATTGCACCCGGCATAATCACTGAATCCTTAACAACTGTTCCTCTGCCGATTTCAACGCCGCCGAAGATTACTGAATGCTCAACTGTACCGTTGATGCTGCAGCCCTCTGTGATTGTTGAATTTGTAATCTTTGCACTGTGGCCTACATAGTGCGGACCTAATGCCATATTTCTTGAATAGATGAGCCAGTCACGGTCGTTTAAGTCAAACTTCGGCGGATCATCAATCAAGTCCATATTGGCTTCCCATAAGCTCTGAATTGTTCCAACGTCCTTCCAATAGCCCTCGAAGCAATAGCTCATCATCTTTTCACCGTTTGCAAGCATTGCCGGGATGATGTTCTTACCAAAGTCGTTATCTGATTCCGGATTTCTCTCGTCATCTGTTAAGTACTTCTTCAAAATCTGATAATCGAAGATATAGATACCCATTGAAGCAAGGTTACTCTTCGGCTCCTTCGGCTTCTCAGCGAACTCGATAATCTCGCCTGTTGCCTCATCTGTTGTCATAATACCGAAACGGCTTGCCTCTTCCCACGGAACCGGCATTACTGCGATTGTGATTGCAGCCTTTGAATCCTTGTGAGCCTTTAACATCTCACCATATTGCATCTTATATATATGGTCACCTGAGAGGATTAAAACATTCTTCGGATTAAATCCCTCAAGGAAGCCTAAATTCTGATAAATTGCGTTTGCAGTACCCTTGTACCACTCACCTGCCTGAGCACTCTGATACGGCGGAAGCACGTATGCACCACCGTGTGAACGGTCTAAATCCCACGGATTACCGTTACCGATATAAGTATTGAGCTCTAAAGGCTGATACTGTGTTAATACACCTACTGTGTCAATGCCTGAATGTACGCAGTTTGATAACGGGAAGTCAATAATTCTGTACTTTCCGCCAAACGGCACTGCCGGCTTTGCCACATTTGTTGTTAAGGCCCCGAGTCTGGAACCCTGACCACCTGCAAGTATCATTGCTACGCAGTCTTTTGATACCATCATATAATCATCTCCTATAAATATTTACTTTATAATTAAGTATTGCTTTCGCAATGCTTTTTTACTTTGTTTTCTTAGCCGCCTTTTTCGCAGGCTTTTCTTCCTTCTTCTTTTTAAGAAGCATTATCGAGTTCGCATCAACAAACAC
>JAZQHZ010000147.1:0-3253 GCA_045540855.1 Clostridia bacterium | reverse complement strand
TTCAAATTTCTGTTTACATTTATTAAAAATGTGGTATAATATAATTATAGGAGGTGAATTACAATGAGCTATGATACATTGGAAAAAATAAAATACTCTGACCGTGACAATTACGAAAAAATATATTACGAACGTTACAATTCTGCATCTACCTATCGCTATAATTTTGATGTGAATGGATTTGGAGCCTTTGTTGTTATTACACAGGAGCTTCTGACGTTGATTTCGGATATTTTAATGCTGGATAAACAGCTCAATAAATTGGAACAGCAGCTTCCCGGTGTAGCTCTCAACCAATTTACCCGAAAGTGTCTGATTGATGAAATACAACAAAGTAATGACCTTGAAGGTGTTGCAAGCACCAGAAAGGAATTAAAAGAAAGTCTTGATAAAAAGGCTTCAAGCGACCGTTTTGACGGTATTGTCAATAAATATGAACATCTGACTACCAACGAAGAAATATCCTTGTCGGATTGTATGGATATAAGAAAATTATATGATGAAATCATTCTTAACGAGGTAAAGGAATCTGACCACAAAAACATCCCTGATGGTGATATATTCAGGAAAGACAAGGTTTATGTCAGGGATAAAAACACTCACAAGGTAATCCACGAAGGACTGTATCCGGAAACAAGGATAACAGAAACTATGTCTGCATTGCTTAATTCGTTAAAAAACCCTGAATACAATGAACTTATAAACATTGCCGTAACTCATTATATGTTTGGCTATGTACATCCGTTTTATGACGGAAACGGACGAATAAGCAGATTTATAAGTAGTTATCTTTTATCTAACACACTCGAAAAAATTGTAAGCTTCCGTCTTGCATATACAATCAAGCAGGATACCAATGCATACTATAAAATTTTCAAGGTGACCAATAATATACACAACCGGGGCGATTTAACTCCGTTTACCATATATTTTCTTGAGCTGATAAAGAAATCAATAACCGAGCTCATAAACTATTTCAACAACAAGAAATCACAGCTGGATTATTTTATAAACAAGCTCAGCGGATTAGATAAAGCTATGGACTACAAAATGGTATTGGATATTCTGATACAAAATGCAATGTTTGGTTTTGACGGATTACCTGTAAGTGGGCTTGCGAAAATTTTAAATAAGAGTGAATACATCATAAGAAATAATATCGCAGAGATAGAAAAAGACGGTTTGATTAAAAAAACAATAGCAAGACCATATTTATATACAGCAAATCTGGATAAATTAGAAATTATTTAAAACAAGCGTTCCCACAGGGAACGCTTGTTTTCACTCCGTCACAGCCGCAGCCGGCTTTTTCATCACAATCTTAATCTCCGTACCGTTTTCCGATTGCGTTTCGCTCATATCTGCATCAATTCCGTTCTTGCGAATGATTTCCAGTGCCTTATGCACCGTACTCTTTAAAAAGCGCTCGTCTGCCACCGCCGGTGCAGATCTTTTCACTCTGCCACGGTTCTCCTTCATCGCCTTAATCAGCTGTGCACTCTGCTTCACGTCCAGATTGCCCAGGCAAATCTTCTGTACCGCCTCGACCTGTCTGTCACGGTTTTCCATCCGCAGTATCAGTGCAATATGCCTGTCCGACAGCTCATATTCACGTATGAGCCGCTGTGCAAACAGCGGCAGCTCGAAATAACGTATGTACAGTGTAATCTCGCTGAGGCTTATGTTCAGCTCTCGTGAAAGCTCCTCACGCCCGAAGCCGTACTTGTCCATCAGATCCACGCACGCACCGGCACGCTCGGTGAAAAGCAGATTTTCCCTCGACAGATTTTCCGACAATGCCATCAGTGCCGCCTTGTCGTCATCAGCATTTACAATCACCGCTTCAATCTCCTTAAAGCCCGCCATTTCGCAGGCTCGGTAGCGGCGTTCGCCGGCGATAAGCTCATACAGACCGCCATTTATGGGACGTACGGTTATAGGGTGGATGAGTCCGTATCTTTCAACCGACTCCTTGAGAAGCTCCATCCGTTTTTCATCAAAATATTTACGAGGCTGTGCCGGGCAGGGAACAATCAGGTTCAAAGGCACAAGCGAGGATTTTGGTTTTTTTCTGTATTTCATATATAACTCCGTATATTGATAAACAACAATTTAAAATAATTTTTCATCCAAAGGATGAAAAGTTACATTTAATTGTGAATTATGAATTATGAATTGTGAATTTAAAAAACATCCGCCATAGGCGGCGGTCGGCACGATGCCGACCGCAACTCGGTGGTGGAAGGTGTAAGACATAGGGGGTAGGCGGTGCCTTGGGAAACACTGCTCAATGTATCTGTCTTACAAGTCCATTATAACAAGTCCAAATAAAAAAGTAAAGGAAAACCATATTGCAGGTTTTCCCATAAATCGACTATTTTCGCATTTTATAACATTGTTCGATAGACATTTTTGTCGCAATTCCCGGCTTTCTGGGGAATTTCATCGGAGTTTGTCGCACTTTTTTTACGATTATTATCTTATGATGCAAATCCGAATACGGAATATCCGCCTCAAACACGCCGTCTACCTTACCGCCCAAAATCTCAATCGCACGTCTTGCTCCGTCAAGCTCTTCCATTGCCAGCGGTCCCTTTAATGCAAGGAAGCTGCCGCCTTCCTTCAGAAACGGTATGCACCATTCGCTCAGCGTTGTCATATTCGCCACCGCACGCGAAACCACCGTATCGAACTTCGCACGGTACGCCCTGTTTGCACCGCCGTCCTCGGCACGTGAATGAACAAGCTCCACATTTTCAAGCCCAAGCTCATCACAAACCGCCTTTAAAAAGGTCAGACGCTTATTTAGTGAATCGAGCAGAGTAAGCTCAATTTCAGGCTTCACAATTTTAAGCACAAGTCCCGGAAATCCGGCACCCGTACCCACGTCAATCACCTTTTTACCGACCTTACCCGTAGAAAGTGCAGTTATGCTGTCGAGGAAATGCTTAACGGCAATACCCTCGGTATCGGTGATTGCGGTAAGGTTCATTTTCTCATTCCATTCCACAAGCAGCTGTGCATATTTTTCAAGCTGAGTAAGCTGCAGGGGTGAAATATCAATGCCAAGCTCCCGACAGCCGTTTGTTAATATTGTTTGCATAATGTTGTGGTAAATTATTGTTTAACGGTGTTGCCTTCCCCTTGAGGGGAAGGTGGCACGAAGTGCCGGATGAGGTGGAAAATCCGACGGATGCTTCGCATCCTACACCTCACCACCGCCTGCGGCGGAGCCTCTCCTCAAGGAGAAGCC
>JAZQHZ010000146.1:0-4330 GCA_045540855.1 Clostridia bacterium | reverse complement strand
GTTGGGTGGTAGATGTAGGGGCTGATGCCCTCATCAGCCCGCAAAATTATACCAAATTTGCCCATTGTTACGCCAACGGCGTAACAATGGCGGGACGATGAGGGCATCGTCCCCTACATTCCTGTTTACAAATTTATCCCGCCAAACCCAAATTTATCAAACAATCCCGAATCAAAAAATGTTTATCGCAAAGCGATAAACATTTTTTGCCTCAAACCGTCAGCACACCATTCTCACCCTCAATCAACAGCAGAATCTTCTCCTCACGCCCATTATCCGCATT
Source organism: Clostridia bacterium (assembly GCA_045540855.1). Taxonomy (GTDB): domain Bacteria; phylum Bacillota; class Clostridia; order UBA1381; family UBA1381; genus UMGS1958. The sequence goes on along the minus strand of JAZQHZ010000146.1, from coordinate 4,047 downwards.
TATATATACAATAAAATTCCGCCCGTTGAAGCTGCCCTTGAACTCATAGCACAATACCTCCTCAAGGCTGTCCTTCGGGATAATCGCAAGCCCCGAATGCTCTACCTCAAGCGACGGCGAAACCCTCGCCCTCGCCTCGTCCTTGCCCATCACCGGGACAACTGCATCACGTTCCCTGTGATTCATCAGGTATCCCTTCGCTTCCATACCCACAATTTCGCCGGTATCCAGTGCCACGCTGACCTTTATAAGGTCGCTGTAACACACCACATCACCCTGCATTGCGGCAAAATTCACCGTCGCAACTCCGCCCGACTTATCGTAATAGCTCGACGTCATATTCTCATAGCCGTGCCTCTTCAAAAACTCCATCGCTCGCTCAGTAGCGGCTGATGCATCAATGTTCTCCTGCTCAACATTCACGTTATTGATAAAATACAGCACACGTCCGCCACGCTTTGTAATGCTTATAGAAAGCCTGCCCTCCGAAGTGCTTTTCCCGAACACATACGTGTCAATTGCAGTGTTTTCCGAGGCATATGAGAACTCCAGCCCACGTATCCCCAAAAACTCCTGTGCAACGGCAAGTGCCTCCTCACGGCTCACCTCGGCCTCATTTGCAAGCATCACCGACTGCTGATTTTCAATATGCTCCGAAAACGGACCGTCATAAATCAGCGACGGATACTCGTCAAACGATTTCTCCACGTTCTCAAGGTCAGCCAGCACATCGCCCGAAGCCGCCTGCACCGTTCCCTGCTCATTCTCGTTTATATCGCTGAGCTTAATCTCACCGTCATAAATCTTCGTCTGAATCGCCACCAACGACTCACGAAGCTTTGAGGCGTGATCGTTAAGCGCCGCTAAATTATCGTATTCCTCCTGCGAAATCGCCTCGCCATTTATCATATTCTGCGACAGCACATACGTATAATCACCCGCCTGCGAGAGAAATTTTGCCGTATTTGAAAGGTTCACCTTAGCTGTCGGAAGCTGTCCCAGACACGCCTTCGCACCGGTAGACTTGCGGAAAATATCGCTTGACATCGAAGCCAAATCCGCCGGGTCATTCGCAAGCTGTGCCTTGGCAAGCAGCGAGTCTATATCCTCAATATAGGAGACCATCTCGTGAAATGCACGGTTGTAGCTGTTTTCGGTGTAGGTTTCATACGCACGCACACTTTTATTCATCGAAAACGCCCAGATCAGAGCACCGATAAGTGCCACACCAAGCAGAGTATAAATCACTGCGTGAATTTTATTTGTTCTTTCCATCATATGCTTCTCTCCTTTTTATTTGCAAAAGCGATGCTTACCAATCGTCACAATATGCTTGCGTGACCATATCCACGAGCTTGTTGCCGTATCGGGATTGAAATAGTAAATCGCACCGTAGGACGGGTCCCACCCGTTCATAGCATCTCTGCACGCCTTATAAACGGTAGAATTCTGAGCAATTGCAACGTTAATCTGTCCGTCACTCACCGCAGTAAACGCACCCGGCTGATAAATCACGCCTGCAACGGTATTCGGGAAAGAGGAATGCTTTACTCTGTTTAAAATAACCGCCGCAACCGCAACCTGACCTTCATAAGGCTCACCACGTGCCTCGCCGTTAACGGCACGTGCAAGAAGCTGCAAATCGCCGCTGTTACCGGCAGCATAGACCACACTCTCATTAAATCTCAGCACACCTGTAACAGTGAAAACGGCACTAAGAATAAAAGAAATAATTTTTTTCATATTATAAAAACTCCTTTAAATAATCTGACTGTGTTTATATTATTTTCCTGTGATGTTTAAATTTATGTATTTTTGTTAATTATTTTTATTGAAATGGTAAATTTGGGTTTGTCGTTCCGACAATTCACAATTCACGATTCACAATTCACAATTATGCTGACGCTGAATTGTTTACAATTCAAACCTTGCAATTTGTGGGTTGCGTTTGCAAATTCAAACTGCACCTTCTTGCAAATTTCCACAACACCTTCGTATGCAGGCATTGCCTGCCGCTGCACCCTTTAAAGGGAGATTTTCAAGAGGGAATTTCCCTCTTGAACGGTATTCTTTTTCGTTCTTTTTCTGTTACTGCAGACAGAAAAAGAACCGGGGATATACGTTGCAAGCAATTAAAGCTGAACGTCTTGGGGCAGAGCCCGTTTCAATCATTTGGGCGAGTGCAAACACCCCGCTAAATTCAAATTTAAATATTTTTTGCAAAGCAAAAAACACCCAAGGAGTATATATGAAAAACATAATTTACAGCGCCCTTCTTGCACTGACCGTCACCTTTGCAATCACCGCATACACCACCTCCGTCTCAACCGACCTGAAAAACGGACTTATCCGCCTGCACGTGATTGCCAACAGTAACACCGAAACCGACCAGAGCATAAAGCTCGATGTCCGTGATGAAATTTTAAAAAATCTGCCGCCAAATCTTCCTCCCGACACCGCCGCACAATATTGTGCACAAATCGCCAACGATACCTTAAAATCCGGCAATATTCCCTACACTGCCACTGCACAGTTTACCACCTCACATTTCCCGAAAAAGCAATATCGCGAGCTGACACTGCCGCAGGGCAATTACCGTGCAGTTCGTGTAATCCTGGGCGAAGGCAAGGGTGAAAACTGGTGGTGCGTGCTGTATCCGCCGGTATGTATGGCAGATGTAACAGGAGAAACAATGAGTGAAAAAGCAAGAAGCGAATTAAAAAACAGCCTCAATGACGAAACCTATGAAATAATAACAAATAAACCGGAGCTGAAATTCAGAGTAGTAGAAATAATAAATTGGCTTATCAGCGAAAGCTGATAAACCAATTTGTAATTTAACTTTTTATATGATGCATATTTTATCTACCAAAGGATAGATTTAACCAAACATTTCAGAATTCAAATAATCCGTGCTTGTTGCAGTGAAAATAAAGCTTCCCTTTAAACATTTTCGGAAAACGCACCGCTGCATCCTGTTCCGGATACATATGCACTGTGAGAACCCTGTCAAATCCTACATATGAAACAAAACTGATAAAATGCTCTTTTGTCATTTCGTGATTAAATTCAATGTAAAAATCATTTTCTATTTCAGATATATTTATTGAATGCTCTTCATTCATTTTTTTAGTTTTTAAAGCCTCTGTATGTTTTCCGCAACATATAATTTTACATTCACCTATTCCCTGCATAATGCTGCCGCAATCCGGGCATATATAAAATTTAATTTTCTTCATATTGCCAACCTCTTGCTTATTTTGAGTCAAATCGCCGGACAAAAGTATTCTTTCACTAACGCCTAAAACGTCAGCCAAGGACGACACAAGAGAAACATCGGGAAATCCATGCCCCGTCTCCCATTTAGACACAGTTTTCGGCAAAATCCCCAGTCTGTCAGCAACTTGCTTCTGTGTCATTCCTTTTGCCTTCCTTAAATCACAGAGAAGCTTCCCGTTTTTTATTAAATCCATATGCTTCACCTCCATAATTTAAGTATAAAGCAATAATAAAAATTATGCAATCCACTATCCGTACATATTACAAAAAAACTTTTCAAGCTACCGGGAATAGTTTAACGGCTGTTGCTTTGGATACGAAAAAAGCACGTTTAGCGGCAACATCATCGGCGGTGGCTCCGCCATCTGCATCTTTGATGTTGTCTACATTTGCAACGTGCTTAAAACCCTTTACTTATGCAAACATTTAATGAAATATCAACTTTGTTGATATGAAATAATCCTGACGGATTATGAAATATTTTTCTTTTTAGAAAAATGTGAAATAAAATTCGCCTTATTATATGCCGTAAGGCATATTTCATACACGAAGTGTATTTCATAGCGAAGCTATTTCACTTGCCGCAGGCAAATTTCATTGAAAAAGCGACTTGTTGAAACAAGTCGCTTTTTCCAGCTCCCCGTGCTGGGCTTGAACCAGCGACATCATGATTAACAGTCATGCGCTCTACCGACTGAGCTAACGAGGAATATGAGTTCCGGCAACTATCTACTTTCCCGGGCAGTCACCCGCCAAGTATCATCGACG
>JAZQHZ010000145.1:0-2606 GCA_045540855.1 Clostridia bacterium | reverse complement strand
GCTGTTGATTGTGATAAAGTAATCGCAACGCACTATTCCAACGGCAGACTGATAAACGTCAGCACCGCCATCATATCAGACGGCATCGCCGCAATTGACATTGCAGCGGATACGGATGATGTAAAAGTATGGTCGTGCGATAACGGATTTGATGTGGTATATGACATTGATGCGGAGTATGTTGGTACTATTGTTGCATATATGAAATGATAAATTTGGGTTTATCGTTCTGTCAATTCACAATTCACGATTCACAATTCACAATTACGCTGGCGCTGAATCGTTTGCAATTCAAACATTGCAATTTGTGAGTTGTGTTTGCAAATTTAAACTGCACCCTCTTGTAAATTTCCACGACACCTTCGTATGCAGGCATTGCCTGCCACAAAATTTGTTAAAGGGAGATTTTCAAGAGGGAATGTCCCTCTTGAACGGTATTCTTTTTCGTTCTTTTTCTGTTACTGCAGACAGAAAAAGAACCGGGGATATACGTTGCAAACAATTAAAGCTGAACGTCTTGGGGCAGAGCCCGTTTGAATCGTTTGGATAAGTGCAAACTCCCCGATAAACCCAAATTTATTCAAATATTTTTTCACAAAGCAAATCCATTTTGTACATAATACCGATATTTGCCGTATGGTGTTGAAATATCGAAAAAATCAGTATATAATATGTAGGAAAAACACATTTCCGGAGGATTTTATGCATAAACGTGAAAATATAAGAAACATCGCAATTATTGCCCACGTTGACCACGGTAAGACCACTCTTGTTGATGCAATGCTTGCTCAGAGCGGTACCTTCCGTGAGAATGAGGCTGTTGAGGAAAGAGTTATGGACTCGAACGACCTTGAACGTGAACGTGGAATCACAATTCTTGCGAAAAACACATCGCTTTACTATAAGGATACAAAAATCAATATCATAGATACACCCGGACACGCGGATTTCGGCGGCGAGGTGGAGCGTGGTCTTGAAATGGTTGACGGCGTACTTTTACTTGTTGACGCATTTGAGGGCTGTATGCCGCAGACACGCTTCGTGCTTTCAAAGGCACTTGCACTTAACCTTCACCCGATTATCGTGGTGAATAAGGTTGACCGCCCGAATGCACGTCCGTATGAGGTGGTAGATGAGGTGCTTGAATTATTCATCGACCTCGGTGCAACTGACGAGCAGCTTGATACACCGGTTATATTCGCATCGGGACGTGACGGCTGGGCAACTGCCGAGTATAACCCGGAGCAGCCTAAAGAGGATTTAAAGGAGCTCTTTGAGCTTATTGTAAATGCAATTCCCTGCCCTGACTGCGAGGACGATGCACCGTTCCAGATGCTTGTTTCAAATATCGACTATGACGAATACACAGGCCGCATCGCAGTGGGTAAGATTCAGAGAGGTAAGATAACGACAGGAATGCCGTTGTCAATCTGCCGCCACGACGGAAAGACAGGTCATGGCAAGGCTGTCAAGCTCTTCACCTTTGAGGGACTCACAAAGGCTCCGACTGATGAGGTCGGTGCAGGAGACGTGGTTGCAATTTCAGGACTTACCGACATCAATATCGGCGAAACAGTCTGCGATACGAATAACCCGGAGCCGTTGCCGTTTGTGAAGATTGACGACCCGGTATTGTCAATGACGTTCAGCGTAAACGACAGCCCGTTTGCGGGTAAGGACGGAAAGTTTGTCACATCAAGACATCTGCGTGACCGCCTTTTCCGCGAGCTTGATTCAAATGTCAGCCTCAGAGTTGACGAAACCGATACAACCGAGGCGTTTACCGTTTCGGGACGTGGTGAGCTACATTTATCGGTGCTTATTGAAAATATGCGTCGTGAAGGATATGAGTTCCAGGTATCAAACCCGGTTGTAATCTTCAAGGAAATTGACGGCGTAAAATGTGAGCCGATTGAACGTCTTACAATTGATGTTCCGTCAGACTGCACAGGTGTGGTTATGGATACGGTTGTAAACCGTATGGGTGAGATGACAAATATGGAGCCTACCGCACAGAATTATACAAGACTTGAATTTTTGATTCCGTCAAGAGGCCTGATTGGCTTCAGAAGTGAAATTCTGACTGCCACAAAGGGCACTGCAATTGTGAACAGTATTCTTGAATGCTATGAGCCGTATAAGGGAGATTTCCAGGGCAGAAACCGCGGCACACTGATTGCGTGGGAGGACGGCGAAAGTATCACTTACGGACTTTACAACGCACAGGAGCGTGGCACACTCTTTATCGGTGCAGGAGTAAAGGTGTATGAAGGAATGGTAGTGGGTGAAAGCTCACGCCTGGAGGATATTACGGTAAATGTGTGCAAGAAGAAGCACGCAACAAACACCAGAGCCTCAGGCTCAGACGATGCATTGAAGCTCACACCGCCCAAGCAGTTAAGCCTTGAGCAGTGTCTTGACTTCTTAGCCGAGGACGAGCTTCTGGAGGTAACGCCTAATAATCTTAGAATCAGAAAGAGAATATTGAATACTGATCTTCGTATGAAGGCGAATGCAAGAAAGAAATGATAAATGGCTGTGGCGAAATGATTAAAAAATCGTTTCGCCACAGTTTTTTTGTACGTGGTAAATTTGGGTTTATCGGG
>JAZQHZ010000144.1:0-17517 GCA_045540855.1 Clostridia bacterium | reverse complement strand
TTGCGTTTGCAAATTTAAACTGCACCAATGCAAAGGAACTAATTAAAATCTGCAGATGGTTCCATCTCGCTTGGAGGGTGCACTCTTTTGAGCGAGCGTCAGCAAGGGAGATTTTCAAGAGGGAATTTCCCTCTTGAACGGCATTTCTTTTGCTATCTTTTCTTTTGCTGTTGAAAGAAAAGATAGTAGGGGTACCACAAAACAAACAATTTAAGCTAAATAAGCAGGGGACAACGTCCCCAAACACCAAATTAACAACATCCCTATAAACCCCAAATTTCGCATACAAAACAAAGCTGCAGCAAAACAATAAATCGTTTTGCTGCAGCTTATTTTATCAATCATCATGCGTATAAATATATCCCCAAAGTCCTGCAATGAGGAATACTGCAAGTATCGCCACGACGTATGCGGCAGGCTTGGTGACCTTTTCGTCAAATACCTTCGGAGCATCAATTACCTCCGGGATATCAATTATTGCCGATTCGTCCGGCTCATCAGTCGGCAGGATTGAGCCTGTCGATGATTTTGCTTTCTTATAGAGAAGCGCACTCTTTAAATGCGAGTCCTTCTGTTGCTTTAATTCTCTGTCCGATAACGGAATACAGTCCATACGTACCTTTAATATCTGATACTTCACGTCACTGTCTGTATGGCGGATGAGTGCATAGTTATAGAATGAGCGGTCGGTTGAAAAACGTACATAATAAACCTCGTCGCCCAGATTATATACATTTGAAATGAGATAGAATTTGTCGCCGTCTTTCTTCTCGTTTAATGCACTTTCATACTCCTCCATTGTAGTGTAATCGAGAATATCAAAATTACCCAACGTCGCCGCCGCATTGGTGGTTGCTTCAAGGTCTGCATATTCAGTGTCGTCAAGTGTGTCGGTTATATCGGGATAGGTTACGCTGTCAGCCGCTGCATTTTTGAGCTTGTCAAAAAACAGCGAAAGTGCTTCGTTATATTCCGATATATCCACCTGCGAGCTGAACGCAAAATTGTTAAAGCTCATAACCGGTGCTTCGTTGACGCCGATCGGGTTTTCGACGTATGAAAACGTCTCGCCGTTGATTACCGTGAAATACTGCGTATAAACGGTAGCCTGCTCGTTAAGCTCCTTGTACACAATAAACCGCTTATCACCGCTCCAGCCTATGGAATATGTGCCTGTAACACTCTTCAAAGGCTCAAAGCCCTTGTTGATTGCGGCAGAGCAATATGCCTTTTCACTCTTTTCGTCATAGCCCCAGATATGGCACGAAGCCACATTATTGGGCGAGTCCGAAATAAACAGCACCAGATACGGGTTATCGTTATTCTCGAAGTTGACAATATCCGCATAAACAAGACCGTTGGGTCTCTTTCCGTCCGAGCCCATAAAGCCCATAGGATGCTCGTTACTGACTACACCGTAGCGATTTATGTAATCGTTCAAAACATAGCCATATGCGGCGGAGCGGTTCTCGTTAGGTAAATCCTCGGGAGTTATCCTGTCGGATACCTCAGCGAAAGCCACTATATTTATTGTCAGAATTATCAATGAACAGAGCAGACACAGTGCTTTTTTAAATGCTGCTCTCAAAATTAATCCTCTTTTCCTTTGCAGAATTTGCAAAAAATGCTCAGAGCATAGTATTTGCTGATGATATTATATATTATTGTCGGGGCAAAGTCAATGTATACCCTTTTACTGTTTGTTTACAATTTGTCATATAAATATTACGGAAAGGTTGCAATTGCAGTGAATTTGTACGGAATATTTGATAAAATGTGGGATTGATATTGCAAAAAAACAGTATTGCGGATATAATGGTGAAAAAGAAAGGGGAAAAATAAAGTGATTGATTTTGGAATTCCTGCAAAGAAAAAGGTAAGAGTGATACTTGATACGGATGCGAAAAACGAGGTGGATGACCAGTTTGCGATAGTACACGCACTTCTGACGCAGTCGTTTGATTTGCGTGGCATAATTGCGGCACATTTCGGAGAAGAAAAGTCGGCTGACAGTGAGCTTGACAGCTATAATGAAATTTTACATATTCTGAAGCTGATGAATATGGAGAATAAAGTGAATGTATTGCACGGTGGCAAGCATAAAATAACGGACGGTAAGCCGGTTATTTCCGAGGGTGCGGAGTTTATTATAGATGAGGCAATGAAGGACGAGGGTGAGTTATACGTTCTTTCGCTTGGTGCAATAACCGATGTTGCATCTGCACTTATGCTGAAGCCCGAAATTGCACAGAGAATGACTGTGATATGGATTGGCGGAAGAAATTATCCCTGCGGCGGCTGGGAATATAATTTAAAGAATGATGTTTTTGCAGGAGCGTATGTGTTCAAATCAGAGGTGAAGCTGTGGCAGATTCCGAGGAATGTATACCGTATGATGCCTGTGTCATTTGCGGAGCTGTATGAGAGAGTGCGTCCGAATGGTGAAATCGGAAAGTATCTGTGTGACAACGTGATTGAATTTAACAACGCAGATGTAAAACGTCCGACGGAATACAGAATTTTAGGCGATTCGCCGGCGGTGGGAGTGTTGATGTATGAGGACTGCGGAGAATGGGAGGAGCTTGATGCACCTGAAATAGCAGAGGATATGAGCTATTGCTTCAATAATACAGGAAGAAAAATAAGGGTGTATAAAAATATAGATTCAAGATTTATTCTTGAGGATTTATATGCGAAATTAAAAATGTTTGCTCAGAGCTGATTTCAGCTCTGAGCTTTTTGCATTTTCCTCCAGTTATAAAAGCCGTAAATATCGTTTGCGAGAAACATCACAAAGCAGATTACCATAGGCACATAGGTTATACTTTCGATTGAAGCCAGTATCCACAGTATGATGAGAACAACATCGTTTGCGGCATATGCAATTGCATAATAAGGGCTTCTTAAAAATGTCAGCGAGGAGGCTATAAAGCTGGTCGTTATTGATATGGTAGAGAACAGCAGATTTGCATTTCCCAAAGCTGAAAGTATAAAATAAAAGGCTATTGTTACGGCAATTGTGAGAAGAGTTACTGCTAAAATGTGCCGTCTGCGGAGGCGGCGTATCTGCACTACCTTAGTGCCGTTGTACGGATGACGCAGCCACGAAATTGTTGCCATAACAGCGGCGGGTGCGGTCATAAAAAGGTAGGTTATCATTTCGCCGTAATAGGTGAAATAATATGAAATTATTCCGTAAAACACTGAAAATACAACGGTCAGAATCTGACCTGATACATAGCCCTTGGCAACAAATATAAGTGCCGTAACGCCTATAACGGAAGCGGCGGCATTTAAGTAATCACGCTCGGGCATAAGCATAAACGGTATAACGATAGCCGCAACTGAGGTGAGCCATAAGCATAGCTCAAAGCTGGATAAGTCCTTGAATGGGTTGAGAAACTTCATAAATATATCCTTTCATTGAAAAACGCATCCGTTTTCCGCATCTTCTAAGACCTAACGATGCGGGAACGAATGCGTTGATTGCATTTTACTACCCGGTGGCAGTTATTCTATTTTACCAGATTAAAAAGTCCTTGCCGAGTAATCTTAATATTGCCTCGACATAGAAGTAATCACCGTAAATTATCTTTTCGTGGTGTCTCTTTTCGTGATAGCTTGCACTTCCGCCGTCTACTATGCCGTCTGTGTTTTCATCGTAATCACACCACTTTTCATCCAATGCACTGAGCATTCTCTTTGCATTTTCAAGATACATCGGCTTTTCAAATTCACCAACGTGCTCTGCAATTTCTATCATACCGCACGCCGCAATCGCCGCCGCTGTTGTATCGTAGTAAACAGGCTCTTTGGGTGCTCTGAAATCGAGTAACGGTACGTAGCCTGTGAGCGATGCGTTTGCCATAAAATAGTGTGCACATCTCTTTGCGGCATCAAGATAACGTGCCTCGCCGGTATGACGGTAGGAGAGGGCATATCCGTAAATCACCCACGCCTGACCTCTTGACCAGGAGGAGCCGCTTTCATAGCCCTGTCCACCAGGATTTGCTATGTAATCGAGAGTGTTTATATCAAATACAATCTGATGATTTGATGAGCCGTCCGGACGGAGCATATGCTCAAGCATTGTATCTGCGTGAAGCATTGCAATTCGCTTGAAGCGGGGATCGCCCGTAATCTCTGTTGCGAGATAGAGAAGCGGAAGGTTCATCATTGTGTCGATGATTGCACCGCCTGCTGTGTCATAGCCTCTCATCCATTGCTCGTTCCAGGCTCTTATCATCTTCAAATCCGGATTATAACGTCCTGCAAGTGTGGTTGCGGCGTGGAGCACACGTCTCTTTGAACGCTCGCTTTCGCTAATACGGTAATTCGCACCTGCGGTGTGGAGCCATAAGAAGCCTGCATCGTGGTCGACGTTTTCAAAGCCGTCAAGAGCCGCATCAAGGCGGTTTTCTGAAATCTCTGCGATTTTTCTGTATTCCTCATTACCTGTTGCGTGATACATCTGCCACAGCATACCTGCCCAGAAGCCGTTCGTCCACCAGTATATGCTGTCAACATCCACGTACCTTCCATCCTTCGGGATGTAGGGAATGGTTTCGCCCACACGCTTCATTTCAGCGAGCAGCTTGTTATTTATTTTATCGAAAATATTATTGATATCCATAATTAATCTCCGTTATTCAATGTTGGCTATGATTTCTTTATAATCAATCTGATCCTTGATGTGCTGATTTATGCATACAAGATTTGAGCATAAATGCCCGATTGAATTATAGCGGCATTTTGATACATCCTGATTACACGCATCACATAAGCACATCTGTCCCTTCGTGACAGGGATGACGATATAATCGTTTTTGTTAAGCAGTTCGATTGCCTGTTTTATTTCGTCTGTCATTTTATTTCTCCGTTATGTATTAAAACATATTGTAGGGGCGAACCGTGTTCGCCCGCTTAATAAATATCGGTAATTGCTTCGGGCGAACACGGTTCTCCCCTACATTTAATCTAATTTGAGTACTGACATAAATGCTTCCTGCGGTACTTCTACGTTACCTACCTGACGCATTCTCTTTTTACCTTCCTTCTGCTTTTCCAGAAGCTTCTTCTTACGTGTGATATCGCCGCCGTAACACTTCGCCAATACGTCCTTACGCATTGCCTTAACTGTTTCACGTGCGATAATTTTGCTTCCGATTGCCGCCTGAATCGGCACCTCGAAGAGCTGACGCGGAATTGCCTCCTTGAGTTTTTCAGCCATCTTTCTTGCACGTGTATAGGCGTTGTCCTTGAATACGATAAATGAAAGCGCATCCACCATTTCGCCGTTTAAGAGGATGTCCAGCTTAACCAGCTTACTCGGTGCATAGCCACACAGCTCGTAGTCAAATGAAGCATAGCCCTTGGTACGTGATTTCAAGGCATCAAAGAAATCGTAAATAATCTCATTGAGCGGTAATTCATAGAATATCTCGGCTCTTGTCTCGTCCATATAGGTCATATCCTTATAGATGCCTCGTCTTTCCTGACAAAGCTCCATAACGTTACCCACATAATCCTTCGGCACCATAATTGTTGCCTTGACCATCGGCTCTTCCATTCTTTCAATTTCTGCCGGGTCGGGAAGGTTTGTCGGGTTATCGCACCAGATCATTTCGCCGTTTGTTTTGTATACCTTGTAAACAACGCTCGGTGCGGTGGTTACAAGGTCAAGTGCGTATTCTCTTTCAAGTCTTTCCTGGATGATTTCCATATGGAGAAGTCCAAGGAAGCCGCAACGGAAGCCGAAGCCTAACGCAACCGAGGTTTCCGGCTCAAACATAAGTGCCGCATCGTTTAACTGGAGCTTCTGCAAAGCCTCCTTCAGGTCCTCATAATGAGCACCGTCTGCCGGATAGATACCGCAGTAAACCATCGGGTTTACCTTCTTATATCCCGGAAGCGACTCCTTTGCCGGATTTTTCGCCGTTGTGACCGTATCGCCGACCTGTGTGTCACGGATGTTCTTGATTGATGCGGCAATGTAGCCTACATCGCCTGCGGCAAGCTCAGCGGTCGGGCGAAGTCCCGACGGATGCATTTCACCAACCTCAACAACGTCAAATTCCGCACCTGTCGCCATAAAGCGGATACGCTGTCCTACCTTGAGCTTTCCTTCCTTTACACGCACATAAACGATAACGCCCTTATAGCTGTCGTAGTATGAGTCAAAAATAAGTGCCTGAAGCGGTGCGTTTTCATCGCCCTCCGGTGCAGGAATCTTTTCAACGATTTCCTCTAATACATCAGCAATATTCAAGCCTGTTTTTGCACTTACTCTCGGAGCATCCTCGGCAGGGATGCCGATGATGTCCTCAATTTCGTTTATTGCTCTTTCAGGGTCTGCCGAGGGCAGGTCGATTTTATTTATAACCGGCACAACCTCAAGGTTGTGGTCAACTGCAAGATAGGTATTTGCAAGAGTCTGTGCCTCAATGCCCTGCGAAGCATCCACGATAAGGATTGCACCCTCGCACGCCGCAAGGCTTCGTGATACCTCATAGTTAAAGTCAACGTGTCCCGGAGTGTCTATTAAATTTAATGTATATATCTCACCGTCATCACGCTTGTAACGCAGCTTTACGGCGTGTGCCTTGATTGTGATACCACGCTCGCGCTCAAGATCCATATTGTCTAAAAGCTGCTCCTCCATATCACGTGATTCAACCTCACCGGTAAGCTCTAAAAGTCTGTCTGCAAGAGTGCTCTTACCGTGGTCGATATGGGCGATGATACTGAAATTACGGATTTTTTCCTGTCTCTCGTTTGGCATGAATTTCTCCTTTTGAAGTTATTTGTAATTATGAATTAAATTCTTGCAACGCCTGTCTCACGTGCCGCCTTTGCAACTGCCGCTGCAACAAATTCGCATACACGCTTATCGAATGCGTCGGGAATTATGTAATCTTCGTTTAAGTTCTCGTCTGAAATGATTGATGCGATTGCCTCTGCTGCTGCAATCTTCATTTCGTCATTGATGTCGCTTGCTCTTACGTCCAGTGCACCGCGGAAGATTCCGGGGAAGGCAAGCACATTGTTTATCTGATTCGGGAAGTCTGAACGGCCTGTTCCTATTACTCTTACGCCTGCTTCCTTTGCAACGTCCGGCATAATTTCAGGAACGGGGTTTGCCATTGCAAATACCACCGGATCCTTTGCCATTGATTTCACCATATCTGCTGTAAGTATCCCCGGTGCACTTACTCCGATAAAGAGGTCTGCACCCTTGATTGCCTCTGATAAATCACAGTCAAGATTATCTGGATTTGTAAGCTCGGCAAGCTTTGCTTGCTCGGGATTCATATTTTCGTTGCCTCTGTATAACGAGCCGAACTTATCGCACATAATAACGTTCTTTAAGCCTCTTGAAACAAGGAGTCTTGTAATAGCCATACCTGCTGAGCCGGCACCGTTTACAACTGCCTTGATTTGAGTAATATCCTTGCCGACTACCTTTAAGGCGTTAAGTACCGATGCAAGCACAACAACTGCTGTACCATGCTGGTCATCGTGGAATACGGGGATGTCACATTCTTCCTTTAAACGTCTTTCGATTTCGATGCATCTCGGAGCACTGATATCCTCTAAATTGATACCTCCGAACGAGCCGGCAATGAGCTTTACGCAGTTGACAATTTCATCCACGTCCTTTGAACGCACACATAACGGAAATGCGTCAACATCGGCAAAGGTCTTGAACAATGCACACTTGCCCTCCATAACAGGCATTCCTGCCTCGGGACCTATATCGCCTAAGCCTAAAACTGCAGTACCGTCAGTGATAACTGCAACGAGATTTGAACGTCTGGTATATTTATATGATAAATCAACATCCTTTGAAATTTCAATACACGGCTCCGCAACTCCCGGAGTGTATGCAACCGAAAGCTCGTCACGGTTTGTGACTGAGGCACGTGAAACGACCTCGATTTTTCCCTGCCAGTATTCGTGCTGTCTTAATGCAAATTCTTTCTTATCCATTTCTTAACCACACGGCTCCTTTTTATAGTAATATTATTCTATTATATATTATACTTCTAATCAGTAAAATAGTCAAGACTTTTTGACATAACATCTGCAATAATACAACATAAAACCGATATTTTTTCGCTTTTTTTGGTGAATATATAAGAAAATTTAAGAAGCGGCAAAAAAATGTGTCAAAAAATTGACACGCAACAAAAATTGTGTTATAATGCAATGTGGTTAAACAAAGGTTATTTGAGACTTGTATAAAATTTCAAAAATATTTGAAAAAGGTATTGACAATACTTTAAATACGTGGTACAATGTAAATGTAGTAATCAATATCAATTTTCAAAACGAAGGTAGAAATTACCTATATTTTCAAATTGCTTTTACGGTCCACAAGACCTATAAATTACACACAATCTTAACAAAAATAGGAGGCGATAGTCATGAGCAACAATGCATGGCAGGGATTTAGCGGACGAATCTGGAAAGAAGAAGTAAATGTTCGCGATTTTATTCAGAACAACTACAAGCCGTATGACGGTGATGCTGAGTTTTTAGCAGGTCCGACAGACGCTACAAATAAGCTCTGGGATAAGCTTCAGGAGCTCAACAAGGAAGCAAGAGCAAAGGGCGGCGTGCTTGATATGGATACAAATATTGTATCATCAATCACATCACATGGCCCGGGTTACCTTGATAAGGAGCTTGAGAAGGTAGTAGGTCTCCAGACAGATAAGCCGTTGAAGAGAGCTTTCATGCCGTTCGGCGGTATAAATATGGCAGAGGGTGCATTAACTAACTACGGTTATGAGCCGGATCAGGAAATGCACAAGATTTTCACAGATTATCACAAGACTCATAACCAGGGTGTATTTGATGCATACACACCGGAGATGAGAGCGGCAAGAAAGAATAAGATTATCACAGGTCTTCCGGATACTTACGGAAGAGGCCGTATCGTAGGAGATTACAGAAGAGTAGCTCTTTACGGTATCGACTACCTCATTGCTGAAAAGAAGAAGGATCAGGCTAACTGCGGAAGCGGCACAATGACAGATAATGTAATCCGTCAGAGAGAAGAGCTTTCAGAGCAGATCAGAGCTTTAAATGCAATGAAGGAAATGGCAGCTTCATACGGTTACGATATTTCAAGACCGGCTGAGACTGCTGCAGAGGCTATTCAGTGGTTATACTTCGGTTACCTTAGTGCTATAAAGACACAGAACGGTGCCGCAATGAGTGTTGGTAGAGTTTCAACATTCCTTGATATCTATTTTGACAGAGATTTAGCAAACGGTACTATCACAGAGGCAGAGGCTCAGGAATTAGTTGACCACTTCGTAATGAAGCTCAGAATGGTTAAGTTTGCAAGACCGGATTCATACAACCAGTTATTCTCAGGTGACCCGGTATGGGCAACACTTGCTGTTGGTGGTCTTGGTCAGGACGGCAGATCAATGGTAACAAAGAGTGACTACCGTTTCTTACACACATTAGTAAATATGGGACCGGCTCCGGAGCCGAACCTTACAGTACTCTACTCACCGAGACTTCCGGAGAACTTCAAGAAGTTCGCTTCATATGTTTCAGTTAAGACAAGCTCAGTGCAGTACGAGAACGACGATGTAATGCGTCCGGTATGGGGCGATGATTACTCAATCTGCTGCTGCGTATCAGCAACACAGACAGGTAAGGAAATGCAGTTCTTCGGTGCAAGAGCAAACCTTGCAAAGTGCTTACTCTACGCTATGAACGGCGGTATTGATGCCAAGACATTCGTACAGGTTGGTCCGGCATACACACCGATCACATCAGAGTATCTTGACTATGATGAGGTTATCGAGAAGTACGATGCAATGATGGAGTGGTTAGCAGGTCTTTATGTGAATACATTAAACCTCATCCACTATATGCACGATAAGTATTACTACGAGGCTGCTGAGATGGCATTAATTGATACAGATGTAAGAAGAACATTTGCAACAGGTATCGCAGGCTTCTCACACGTAGTTGACTCATTATCAGCTATCAAGTATGCAAAGGTTAAGACAAACCGTTACGAGAACGGTATCATCAAGGACTTCGAGGTTGAGGGCGACTTCCCGAGATACGGTAACGATGATGAAAGAGCAGACGAGATTGCAGTATGGCTCTTAAAGACATTTATGGGCAAGCTCAAGCACTATCACACATACCGTGATTCAGAGCCGACAACTTCAATCCTTACAATCACATCAAACGTTGTATACGGTAAGGCAACAGCTGCACTTCCGGATGGAAGAAAGGCAGGCGAGCCGTTATCACCGGGTGCTAACCCGTCATACGGTGCAGAGAAGAACGGTCTCTTAGCATCACTCAACTCAGTAGCAAAGCTTCCGTATGAGTATGCATTAGACGGTATCTCAAATACACAGACAATTTCACCGGACGCTTTAGGTCACGATGATGAGGAGAGAACAGCTAACCTCGTAAACGTATTAGACGGTTACTTCTCACAGGGTTCACACCACTTAAACGTAAACGTATTCGGTACAGAGAAGCTCATCGATGCTATGGAGCATCCGGAGAAGGAAGAGTATGCTAACTTCACAATCCGTGTATCAGGCTACGCAGTTAAGTTCATTGACCTTACAAAGGAGCAGCAGCTCGACGTTATTGCAAGAACTTGTCACGACAGAATGTAATTGCACATTAACAGGTTATAGAAAGAACACCGTCTCAGGCGGTGTTCTTTTAAGTAAATGTATATTTAGATAAGAGATAATAGAGAATAGATAAGAGATAATAGATATTTCTTTGGAGGATATACGATATGGAAGGTTATATTCATTCAACTGAAAGCTTCGGTTCGGTAGACGGACCGGGCGTGAGATTTATTATATTTGTATCGGGTTGCCCGATGCGATGCCAGTTCTGCCATAATCCGGATACGTGGAAGATGAGTGCAGGTGAGAAGATTGACGCGGATGAGCTTCTGAATAAGGCACTCAGATATAAATCGTACTGGAAAAATGACGGTGGAATAACGGTTAGCGGCGGCGAGCCGCTGATGCAGATTGATTTCCTGCTTGATTTGTTTAAAAAGGCGAAGGCACAGGGTGTGCATACGGTAATTGACACAAGCGGTGCACCGTTTACAAGAGAAGAGCCGTTTTTCTCAAAGTTTGAGGAGCTTATGCAGTATACTGATATGCTGTTGCTTGATATTAAGCAGATAAACGATGAAAGACATCAGGTATTGACGGGCAAGACAAATGCAAATATTCTTGATCTGGCAAGATATTTATCGGACATTAAAAAGCCGGTATGGATTCGTCACGTATTAGTGCCGGGCAGAAGCGACTATGACGAGGATTTAATAAAGCTGCGTGAGTTTATAGATACACTTAGCAACGTGGAAAAGGTAGAGGTATTGCCGTATCACACGTTAGGTATTCATAAGTGGGAAACACTCGGGTATGATTATCCGTTGGGTGACACGCCGTCACCGTCAAAGGAACGTGTGGCGAATGCACGTAAGATATTGTGCGAATAAAAATATGGCTGACCTTTGTGGTCAGCCTGTTTTATTACTCAGATTTCAGTACATACAAGTCGATATCAATATCTGTACCTGTTTCATAGCAGAACTTAATTATTTCGGAAGATGGTGCAAGACATGGCTCGGTTTCTCCGGCATAAACCGATGGTACGATTTCCAATGTTAAAGAAACATCGTATTCGCTTTTAATTCGTCGTAACTCATCAACCTTTGATAAAAGAGGAGTGATGGTCTGTATCATTTGATTTTCAACTAATATATTATAATCATCACAGCGACCAAATTCCCATAATGCAAAATCATATTCGGTGCCGTTTGCACGTTTGTCGCCGATACTCCATTGCTTGCATGGTGCTAAATTAAGAATATCGGAAATAACACCTGGGTCAAAGTTTCCTTTGATGCTAAAATATGTATAGCATTCGTTTTTCATCATCATCACGCTCCTTATCTATGATTATAACATGAATGTTCCTTGTTAGCAAGTGTAAAAGCATAAAATAAGAAGAAAAATCCAAGAAAAACCTCAATTATTTTTGCAAAACCTATTGAAATTTTTGTTGAAAAATAGTATAATTATAGTATCTATAACTATAAAGGAAAATAAGTATGAAAAAATACATTTCAATAATAATTGTTGCAATTGTTTTTGTATTGGTTTTTTTCGGGCTTAGTATTGCAAATAACGGCGTGCTTACCGAAAAAGCAGAGCTTACAACAATTGAAGACAGTGTGAGTGCAGACGGCTTTATCGTCAGAGATGAAACCACATATTATGCACGTTGTGACGGAACTGCATATTTTAATGCAAATGAGGGCAGCAGAGTATCAAAGGACGCACTTGTGGCAACTGTTTACAAGGGCAGTGTTGATGAGGAATCGTTGAAGGAGCTGTCACTGATAGATACCAAGCTCTATGCGGCATACAGTGAGGCGGGCAGAAGTGTGCTTCACCGCAGTGATTCGGGCTCGCTTGAAAATGATATAATGTCAAGAGTGGCTGAGGTATACGAATATGCTGAGGAAAATGATATTGCACAGATTGTGGAGACAAGAAAGGCAATAAACGCACTCCGGAAAGACGGCGAATATAATTCAACGGACGAAATCGGAGCACTTGAAGAGCAGAAGCGTATGGCAGAGGGTAAAATCGGCTTTGAAAAGACTGAAATTTACACCGAAATATCCGGCGTGTTCTCAACCTATCTTGACGGTCTTGAATCGGTATTGCAGCCGGAAAGAATAGAGCAGTATACTCCGGAATATATAAAGGGACTCACTCTTGAGGACAGAGAGGATTCCTACGGAATGAAGGTAAAAACCGGAGATCCTATCTGCAAGGTTATGAATAACCACGTGTGGTACACTCTTGCAGTGGTAAATAAGGACGAAGCTGAGGACTGCGTTGAAGGAAAGAGTGTACAGCTTCGCTTCAGGAATATGGCAGATGCTCAGGTGAAGGGTACGATTGATTATGTATCGGAGCCGGATGCAGAAAATAACGTGCTTGTGCTTGTCAGATGCTCAACCTATCTTGAGAGTATATTCTCATACAGGCAGGCAGAGGTTGATATAATTTTCAAGAGCTATACGGGCTATAAGGTTCCGACTCATGCAATAAGAGCATATGACAACAGCAAGTATAAGGTAGTGGCACAGGCAGGTGCACAGACCTTTGAGTGCGAAATAGAAGTGGTTTATACTGATCCTGAAAAGGGATATTCGATAATCAGATCTGCCGAACAGGCGAGAAATAAGCTTTCAAAGGCGGAAAGGATTGTAATTGGTGACAGAAAATGAGTATAGCTCAAAATCTGGAAAATGTGAGAGAGCGTATTGCGAAGGCGGCAATAAAAAGCGGCAGAAATCCTGAGGACATTGTCCTTGTGGCAGTAACGAAAACGCATACGCCCGATATGATGAATGAAGCGATACGTGCCGGTGCGGCGGATATTGGAGAAAACAAGCCGCAGGAGGTGCGTGATAAATTCAATGATGTGCTTCCCACAAGGTGGCATCTTATAGGCCATCTTCAGACTAATAAGGTCAAGTATATTATTGATAAATGCACTATGATTCACAGCGTTGATTCAATAAAGCTGATGGACGAAATTGAACGTCAGGCAAAGCTCAAGGATGTGAATATGGACATTCTTATACAGGTAAACATTGCCAATGAGGAGAGCAAGTCCGGAATTGATAAAAAGGAGCTTACAGAGCTTCTTGAATATGCCGGAGGGCTTGAAAGGGTAAAGGTCAGAGGACTTATGACAATAATTCCGATTGGTGATGAGGATGAAAACAGAATACATTTTATGAATATGAAAAAGCTGTTTGATGAAACCGCAACAAAGGAATTTAAAAATGTCACGATGGAATATCTGTCGATGGGCATGAGCGGCGATTTTGAGACGGCAATAGAATGTGGCTCGAATATGGTGAGAGTAGGAAGTGCAATATTCGGGGCAAGAAATTACGGAAATATTTAAAGGAGGAAATACAATGGCGGGTTTTAACGGTAGAGATAAGTATGAGGATTATACATACGACGATGAAATCATGGACGAATTCTATGATGAAGACGATGAGAGCGAAATGTCATTTACGGAGAGTATTTCAAACTTCTTCAAGAGCATTCCCCAGGCATTCAGGAAAGCGGATGATGAGGATGATGAATACGAGGATGAGGACTACGACGTAAAAGAATACAAGCCGAAAAAGAGCTTCAGCGAGAGAGACAAGTATCTTGATTACGACTATGACGATGCTCCGTCAAAGCCGTCAAAGAAAAATTCTGCGGGATATACCCGTGAGGATTATGACAGCTATGACAAGAAGTACGGAACAAGCGGTTCGTATGTGAGAGCAGAGCAGTCAGAAAAGAATAAGGCAAGAATTTTTATGCCGAAAAAGGATAAGAAGCGTACTGCTGACGGCGGCAACGTAACAAGCCTTTACGAGGATATCAAGTACAAGGGCAATGTAAAGGGTGTGCTTAAATTTTCACCCAAGAGCATTGACGATACAAACGACATTGCAGACAGCCTTATAAATCAGTATGCAGTGCTGATTGATTTGAAGGGTATGAGCAAGGCTGAAATCCTCCGTATTCTTGATTTTATCGACGGTGTGGCATATGTACTCAAGTACAGCTTTGATGAAATTTCAAAGGAAATTTATATGTGTGCACCGAAGGGCTTCTTAAAGGATTTCAACAGATCGAAGTACAGCAATGACTGATTCATCAAAGCTCCTTCTTGCAAGGATGAGTGATTTGTTTCGCTTATGCGATAAATATGCCTGTGCAAGGTTTTCGGACTTTCTTGACGGCGGCGAGCTGGCGATTGTAGAGGACGAATTTGTTATGCCGTATGGCTATAACGTGATGAAATTCGGTGGCTACGGAGAAAGCGAACGGAAAATAATCGGCGTATTTCCTGAATGGGAAGAGGCACAGGAGAGTCAGTTCCCGATAAAGGTACTGAAAATTGAAAGCGGTATCGGCAGGGAGCTCAATCACAGAGATTATCTCGGTACATTTATGTCGCTTGGAATTGACCGTTCAAAAACGGGCGATATAATTGCAGACGGCAAAATAGCATATGCATATGTGTGCGAGGATATAGCGGAATATATACGGACAAACGTGCGTAAAATAGGTAATCAGGGAGTTAAAATAACAATCTGCGATATGGCGGAAATTGAGGTTCCACAGCCCAAGCTGCAAAGTATGAGTGAGGTGTGTGCCTCGATGCGTCTTGATGCGGTTGCGGGTGCAGCGGCGGGAGTGTCACGCTCGGTTGCGGCAAATCTCATACGTGGAGGAAAGGTGAATATAAATCACCGTCCGTGTGAGGATGTGTCAAAGACAGTCAAAGAGGGCGATTTGCTTTCGATACGCGGCTATGGCAGATTTATTGCATCAAAGGTGACAGGAGAAACAAGAAGCGGAAGGATACACATAGAATTATTGAAATATGTTTAGGGCTGAATAAATTTTTGAATCTTACCATTTTTCGGAACTCGGAGTATCTGTATACGCCGTCGTTCCTCAAAATGGCAAGATGCGAAAATTTCTTGCAGCCTGAAGCGGTTGAAAATTGGTGGGCAAGGGCTTGCTCTTGCCGGATGTCTGATAAAAAGAAAGGAGCGAAAAAATGCTTCGTCCGATAGATATTCAGAATAAGGAATTTGATAAGAAAATCAAGGGCTATGATACAGAGCAGGTTGATGATTTCCTTGACAAGGTGATTGCGGATTATGAAAGGATAATCAAGGATAATCAGGCAATGAAGGATAAATTAACAGTGCTTACAGAGTCGCTTGAGCATTATAAGAGCATTGAAGCGACAATGAATAATGCAGTTGATGTGGCAAGGGAAACTGCGGAGGAAATACGCAAAAATGCCACTGTGGAGGCTCAGAATATAATAGAGCGTGCCAAGCTTGATGCAAAGAAGCTTGCAAAGCAGATAGATGAGGAGCACGCAAAAAAGCACCGTGAGATGTTAAAGCTTAAGGAGGAAATTGAGGTGCAAAGAGCAAGAATAACCTCAATTTGCGATGGAATAACAAAAATGGCAAGAGATATGTAAACAACAGGAGAGAAACAATATGAAGAAAATTACAGCATTGGCAGTATCAGTGATGATGCTTATGACAACAGCAGCACAGGCTGCACAAATTTCGTATGACAACGGAATGCTTGATATTACGGTTGATGAAAAGGTTCGTGCGGACTTTATTCAGGCGGTGTATGATGACGAGGGCAGACTTATAAAGGCTGACAGAAAGAGTGTATCAGCACCGTACAACAAGGAGTTTGAGCCGGAGGTTGGCAAGAATAACAAGCTGATGTTCTGGAACAGTATAGGCGAAATGGAGCCATTGGCACAGGAGCCGCAGGAGGTTTTCCTTGAAAGTGTGGTAAGAGAGGGAATAACAGAATGTTATCCGTATCAGTTCAACGAAGCAACACCGTATCAGAAAAAGCTTAACGAAAAGTTCACAATGTTGGGTGTGGAATACACAGACGGCTTTGTGATGCACAGCTATACAGGTGCGGCAATGGCACTCTTTAACCTTGATAAGGAATACAGGGAGGTCAGCTTTACGGTAGGTCACATAGACGGAACACGTGACAGAGATAACACACTTAATGTATATCTTGACAGAGAGCTTGTGGAGATGATACCGTTAAGTGCAGCCGGCGAGCCGCAGACAGTTACAATCAATACAGAAGGTGTGTCAGGGCTCAGGCTTGAAATAGCCGGAATGTATGATGCACAGTACGGTCTGGCAGATTTTAAGTATGTATATACGGGCGAAAACATCAAAAATGTCAGAAGCAACTGGATGAATGTGTTTGCACCGTATCAGTATAATGAAGCGACGCAGTATAGCAGAAAGCTCAACGAAAAGTTCACAATGTCGGGCGATGAGTATACAGACGGCTTTGTGATGCACAGCTATACAGGTACAGCACTTGCACAGTTTAATCTTGAGGGTAAGTGTGAAGAGCTCACCTTTACTGTAGGACACATTGACAACACAAGCAACCGCAGTATGAATCTTTGCGTATATCTTGACAGAGCGCTGATGCACACAATCCCGTTGCATTATGATGAAGTTGCAAAGACACATACAATTTCGCTTAAGAATGCGGACGGTGAATTGGCACAGCATATGCAGTTCTATATTGATGGTATGTATGATGCAGAATACGGCTTTGCAAACGGTTATTTCAAGTATACAGATGAGCCGGCACAGCAGGTAGCTGACAGCAACTGGATGGAAGTGTTTGCACCGTATCAGTATAACGAGACAACACAGTATAACAGACGTCTCAATGAGAAGTTCACAATGTCGGGCTATGAGTGGACGGATGGCTTTGTAATGCACAGCTACACAGGTGCTGCAGAAGCACAGTTCAACCTTGAGGGCAAGTGTGAGGAGCTTACATTCACAGTAGGTCATATTGATAATACAAGCAA
>JAZQHZ010000143.1:0-6823 GCA_045540855.1 Clostridia bacterium | reverse complement strand
GCACTTGTGCGTAGCCAGTAAAGATTAGGGCTATGCCCGAAAATGAAATACCACCCGCTATGCGGGTGGATATTTATTAAAGATTGCTTAATAATCGGATAGATTAGTTAATCTTTGCAGCATTAATCTTGATTCCCGGGCCCATTGTTGATGCGATTACTACGCTTCTTAAGTACTGACCCTTTGCTGCTGACGGCTTAGCCTTTACGATAGCTTCCATAAGTGTTGTGAAGTTATCCTGGAGCTTCTGTGAGCCGAATGATGCCTTACCGATCGGGCAGTGAATGATGTTTGTCTTATCAAGTCTGTACTCGATCTTACCTGCCTTAATCTCAGCAACTGCCTTTGATACGTCCATAGTAACTGTACCAGCCTTCGGTGACGGCATTAATCCCTTCGGACCTAAAACCTTACCTAAACGACCAACAACACCCATCATATCCGGTGTAGCTACTACTACGTCGAAATCAAACCAGTTTTCCTTCTGAATCTTCTCTACGAGATCCATCTCGCCTACATAATCAGCACCTGCAGCCTTTGCTTCCTCAGCCTTCGGTCCCTTAGCGAATACTAATACCTTCACGCTCTTACCTGTACCGTGCGGTAATACGATAGCACCTCTTACCTGCTGGTCAGCGTGTCTTGAGTCAACACCTAACTTTACGTGAACTTCAATTGTCTCGTCAAACTTAGCCTTTGCTGTCTTTGTGATGAGCTCCATAGCCTCTGAAACGTCATATAACTTTGACTTTTCAACGAGCTTTGCAGTCTCCTTATACTTCTTTCCTCTAAACATTAAATTATCCTCCTTCGTGGTCAAGCAAAACTTACGTTTCTCCCACTTATTCTAACAATTAGTCGCCTACTACTACGCCCATACTTCTGCAAGTACCTGCAATCATGCTCATAGCTGCCTCTACTGAAGCTGCATTAAGGTCCTGCATCTTGGTCTCTGCAATCTGTCTTAAATCAGCCTGTGAGATTGTAGCTACCTTTGTCTTGTTCGGAACACCTGAACCGCTGTTGATCTTACAAGCCTTCTTGATAAGAACCGCAGCCGGCGGAGTCTTTGTTATAAATGAGAATGATCTGTCTGCATATACGGTAATTACTACCGGGATAATGAGACCTGCATCCTTCGCTGTCTTTTCATTGAATTCCTTTGTGAACTGCATGATGTTAACACCGTGCTGACCTAAAGCCGGACCTACCGGCGGTGCCGGAGTTGCCTTTCCGGCAGGAATCTGTAACTTAATATAACCTGCAACTTTCTGTGCCATTATGGCCACCTCCTAAATTTCTCATAGCTTTCGCTATACTAATGTGGTAATTGCGGACTTTTATAAAGTCCTCCCACTGTTACCAGAGGGATAAATTTATAATAACGCCTTTGCGTTATTTATGTGTTTATAATTCGATTGCCTCAACCTGCGACAAATCGAGTTCTGCCGGTGTTTCACGGCCGAACATTGAAACGGTTAAGTGAACCTTTCCTCTTTCGGAATCAATTCCCGTAACCTTACCGGTAAAGCCTTCCATCGGACCTGACATAATATTTACCTCGTCGCCGATCTTAATCTTTACATCGGTCATTCTTACTGAGCCGACGCCCATTCTCTGCATATCCTCATCACTGAGAGGAACCGGCTTTGATGCCGGACCGACAAATCCAGTAACACCACGGGTGTTTCTTACTACGTACCATGTCTCAGGATTCATTACCATCTTGACAACTACGTATCCCGGGAAAAGCTTACTGGTTCTTGTTTTCTCTCCGTCAACAATTTCCTCTGTCGGAATCAACACTTCCGGAATAAGCTCGTACATATCGTGGTTCTCAACATACTTTTCGATGTTCGCCTTGACCTTGTTCTCGTATCCCGAATATGTGTGTACTACATACCATTTTGCTTCTTCGGCCATCTGAATTCTCCTTCCCAACAATTGCTCAATAATGCAAAATTAAAGAATATTTGTGAGCATTGAGAATAACTTACCGAAACCTAAATCAAGTACTGATAAAATAACAGTAATGATTGCAATGAAAACGATAATAATGATAGAATTGTTGATGAGCTGCTTCTTTGACGGCCATGCAACCTTCTTAAGCTCATGCTTACATTCTGATAAATACTGCTTCGCTCTTGCAACGAAGCTCTGCTTCTTTTCTACTTTTTCAGTCATCTTTTACACATCCTTACTCAAAAACAACTTTGCTTATTTGGTTTCCTTATGAAGAGTGTGCTTTCTGCAGAACTTACAGTACTTGTTCATCTCAAGTCTGTCCGGATCGTTCTTCTTGTTCTTCATTGTGTTGTAGTTTCTCTGCTTGCACTCTGTACATGCTAAAGTAATCTTAACTCTCATTTTTACACCTCCGATTATTTAGAATCCCTTTTAAATCTCCACGTTTTTGAACGCACAAAAAAAAAGAGCCTTTTTTTTAAGCTCTTTAATTCTAACATAAAACAATCGATATGTCAAGGGTTTTACAAAAGTTTTTTTAATTTTTTCCGTAAAACCCTTAATATCGTGCATTTTTCACAAAATCTTAGTCAAGTACATATGTCGGATTTTGTCCACCTGTCACCTCTTCCGGCTCTGCCGTTACCTTTGTCGAAGGCTTCGGTGTTGAAGTCGGCTTTGGTGTCGGCTTCGGAGTAGGTGTAGGCGATGGTGACGGCGACGGCTTCGGAGTAGGTGTAGGCTTCGGTGACGGAGTTGGTGTTGATAATCCCATTTCGTCCATAAGCAGACCTCTTTCTCTGTCCGAAAGTGTCTCAAGTGAATTCAGAAGATTTCTTGCAAGCTTGTTGCTTGACTCTTCAATTCTATGTGCATATTCTGCAGGCACACCGCCGAAAATCTCATTCAATGCCCTGATGATTGTATTGTTCTTATTAATATAGAATCTGAACTCGTCATCTGCCTGGGCATTTCCTTCTATTACACTGACCGATGCATCAAAAACCTCGTTCTCATTTCTTACAAGGAATGACTTTGCAAGAATGTTTGTTCTGTCGTAGTAATACACCAGAATATTTGTCAGTGCAACCTCTTCATTGTCAGCATTCATATACTTGTTATACTCATCATAGAAGGTCTGTACGTTTGCATATGTCTTGTCCACATACGCGTCCACATTCGGACAGTCCTCAACCTCTTCCATAATTTCATATATATTCGATTTATAAAGCGTCTCTATCTCTGTATTGATTTCCTGACGCTTCTTGTTACAGATCTCAGCTATACGCTTTTCGTTTCCCTTGACGTTTTCGAGGAACTGGTCATAATAGGTCTGATCATAAGCATCGGTAAGCATTTCACACGCCGCCATCTGCTGTGCGTAAACTGCGTCCTCCGCCTCCTCCATTGTTTCAAAGTCCACATCCGGTACATCCGGGAGTCTGTTTTCAATTTCAACTTCATCAAGTTGCATCTCTATGGAGCTGTAATCTCCACAGCCCGTAAGTATCATCAATGTCATAAGAGAGGCAACTATAAATAATATTTTTCTTTTCAACATTATCCCCTCTTTATCAGTTATTCTCTTCCGGTGCACTCTCCGTCTGTACAGCTTCTTCCACTTCCTGCTTCGCTGAATCATTGAAGTCTGTCTTATCGCCGTAATGGTCATTATTTCCGTAACGGTAGCGGTAGTTATAACGGTAGCCGCCATAGCCATAGCCCTTACCGTAACGGTAGCCACGGCTTCTGTATGCACCGTAGTTCGCACCTGCCGCTTCGATATCGTTTACGAAGAAGCCGATAACCTTTGCTTCTGCAATATTTAAAAGGTTGATTGCGTGCTCAATACTCTCGTGGTTTGTATAGCCCTCACGTACAACTATTACCATACCGTCAATATACTTCGAAAGTGCAGCCGCATCTGTTACGACCGTTACCGGCGGAGTATCAAAGAAAATATAGTCATACTGTGTCTTGAGCTTTTCAAGCAAAGCACCCATTGCATCCGATGAAAGAAGCTCTGCCGGATTCGGCGGAATTGAACCTGACGCAACAACGTCAAGGCCTTCTCTTAAATTTCTGTATACAACCTCTTCAAAGCTCTTCTGATTTGAAAGAATTGTTGAAAGACCGTCAGTCTTTACAACACCGAGATACTGGTGAATTCTCGGCTTTCTCAGGTCACCGTCGATAAGCAGCACCTTCGCACCCGTAAGTGCAAATGTGATTGCAAGGTTGATGATTGTTGTAGTCTTACCCTCACCCGGGTTAGCACTTGTAAGTGCAATTGTCTTACACGATACATCTGCCGCACCCGCAACCGAGAAGATAATATTTGTTCTTGCTGTCTTATAAGCCTCCTTGATAATAAACGGAGTCTTGTCGTTAAGTATAGCCGCCTGATTAAGCTTTAATGAAGCGATACGGCTTTCCTTGTCATTCTTTTTATTGTTTTTTCCAAATGCCATATTCATACACCTCCATTAAAGCTCATGTAAGTTCGGAACCTCACCTAAGATAGGCAGGTTGTACTTGTTCGATAATTCCTCAGAACTCTTTACACGTGTATCAAAGAGGTTGATAAGGAATATGATGAGCGCTGCAAGTGCCGCACCTGCGATGAAACCGATAATACCCTTCTTGAGTGAGTTTGTCGGAAGCGGTGCGATGCTTTCCTCAGCATAGTTGATAAGCTTTACCGAGCCACCCTCGAAAACTCGTCTGATTTCGTCCGGAGCGTTATGCGAAATTGTTTCCGCAATCAAATACGCATCGTGAGCATCTGTTGTCTTGATAGTAAGCTCAAGAATGTTTGTATCTGTCTTGGGTGAATATGTCAGCATTGAAGAAATCTGCTGATAGTTATACTTATTGTCAATATCGTCACTTACTGTCTCCAAAAACGGCTTTGAGCTTAAAATCTCGATATATGCCGGCATAAGCTCTACCGCACCTGTAAGTGCGTTTGTATTTACGTCGTCTGTCTTCTGTTCTGTCTGAGTATTAATATATAATGTAGCTGATGAGCTGTACTGCTCAACCGATGTAAGCTTTGAATAAGCATATGTACCACCGCCTACCAATACTGCAAGAATTGCAATAAGCCACCAGAAGGTAAGCATCATATTGATAATATCAATAATTGATATTTGTGTTTCTATCTGAGTTGCTTCTGTATTATTTTTCGCAGCGACATTTGTATTTATATTCTGATTAGTCTGCTGGTTGTCCATTTAAATTCCTCCGTTTCTATTCATAATGCCGATAAATGGCACATATTCTCATACTATTAAAGTATATCACAAATAAATACATCTGTCAACAAAAAAATACTGTTATCTTGAATTTGACAATTTAGTGTTAAGATGGTATAATATATCTGAAATATTTTTAAACAACCGAAAGGATTACACAAAAATGTCAGATACATTAGTAAGAGGCTCAAGTATGGACGGAACTATCCGTGTATTTTGTGCCATAACAACAGACCTGGTAAATAAGGCTCACGAAATCCATCAGACCTCACGGGTTGCGACTGCGGCATTGGGCAGACTTTTAACAGGTGCGGCAATTATGGGTGCGGCAGGCTTGAAATCAGAGAACGATTCAATCACCCTGCAGATACACGGCGACGGTCAGTTGGGACAGTTAATCGCAGTAACAGACTGCAATTCAAAGGTAAGAGGCTATGTGCAAAATCCGGCAGTGCAGCTACCGTTAAAAGAGAACGGCAAGCTTGACGTAGGAGGTGCGGTAGGCAATGGCTCGCTTGTGGTACTGCGTGATTTAGGCTTAAAGGAGCCGTATGTAGGACAGGTTCCGCTTGTAACAGGCGAAATTGCCGAGGATTTAACCGTATACTACGCACAGAGCGAGCAGACACCGACAGCAATGGCTTTAGGTGTGCTTGTAAGCACAGAGGACAACTCAGTTATAGCTGCAGGCGGATATATGATACAGCTTCTGCCGGGTGCAGA
Source organism: Clostridia bacterium (assembly GCA_045540855.1). Taxonomy (GTDB): domain Bacteria; phylum Bacillota; class Clostridia; order UBA1381; family UBA1381; genus UMGS1958. The sequence continues at coordinate 878 of JAZQHZ010000143.1, read as the reverse complement.
CGAGGAAACCGCAGTTAAAATCGAAGAGCACCTCGCAAAGGTCAAGCCGATAACAAAGATGATTGAAGAGGGCATGAGTGCCCAGGACATTATCTTTGAGGTGACAGACGGCTTCTCAATGATGCTCCAGAATGAGGAGGCATTCCCGGAATATCAGTGCAAATGCTCAAAGGAAAAGATGGAAAAGGCACTGATTTCAATCGGTGCGGCTGAGCTGCAGTCATTGATAGACGAGCAGGGCGAAGCAGAATTATGCTGTCATTTCTGCAATAATAAGTATATGTTTGATAAAGCGGCATTGGAAGAGCTTTTAAAATCAGCGAAATAAGTCAAAAACGGAGATGCGTTCACGCATCTCCGTTTTTTCAATTTGCGATTGTTGTGTGATTCAAATTGGGGTTTATCGGGATGGTTGCACTTGCCCGAACGATTCAAACGGGCTCTGCCCCAAGACGTTCAGTTTTAATTGCTTACGTCGTATATCCCCGGTTCTTTTTCTGTCTGCAGTATTAGCGGCAGCTATGCTGTCTGCATCCTCAGAAAAAGAACGAAAAAGAATACCGTTCAAGACTTTCCCTCTTGAAAATCTCCCTTTAACAAATTTTGTGGCAGACAATGCCTGCATACGAAGGCGTCGTGGAAATTTGCAAGAGGGTGCAGTCTGAATTTGCAAACGTAACCCACAAATTGCCAAAAACAAACCAAACAAAATTACTCTTGTCTGGCATCGGGTTTCATCCCGCCGCAACGGCTGGGCAAAGCAAAAGGGGATTTTTAAGGGGAAAACATCTTTTAAAATGTTTTCCCCTTAAACGGCATTCTTTTGCTTACTTTTCTACTGCTGTAGGTAGAAAAGTAAGTAGGGGTACCAACTGCAT
>JAZQHZ010000142.1:0-3166 GCA_045540855.1 Clostridia bacterium | reverse complement strand
AAAATTAGAAGTTTCTGCAGCTTGCATATCCACAAATGGTCTGCATCTAAATCGGCCACGAATTATATAATAATTAAGGAACTTATTAAACATAAAAAAGTTGATAGGTACGGTACAATATTTTCAAGACATCGTTATTTGGTTTTTGTTCCTAACGTGACACGATGTTGTTGCCGAAAAGGTTTGCATCTAAACCTTATGCCTCGCAATAAGGAAAAACTAACACACACAATATTAAAGGATGCACCATTTTTTGTACAGTATTGATGTTACAATCAATATAATAGGAGGTATAAAATATGGGTAAATTATTTTTGAAATCTGGCGATATAACTAGTGATAGTTTTTTGTCTTTAGCAGATGCAATCGTAAATCCGACCAATCCAATGATGCGATGTGGCGCTGGTGTCAGTGGTTTAATATTTAGAAAAGCAGGTGTTGATTTATTGGAGACATATACCGAACGGAAGTTTGGTATAAGTTATTATAACAAGCCTGGCGAAAACGAGATGAAAGTTACAGATGTCAGGATTACCCCAGGATTCAATTTGCCGTGTGATATTATATTTGCCCAAGGGCCAAGAATATGGGATTACGAAGATTACAATGTTGCAGAGCAACTGTTATTAAATACATATATAAATGTTTTTATGATTGCTGTACAAAAGGGATATAAAAGTATTTTGGTGCCTGCTTTAGGTACAGGTGATTATGGATTTTCGCATGAGCAGTTAGCACCGAAAATAATGTCTTTTATTTGTAGAGTGATTGATGATTTGCCATTTGATATTTATTATGTTTTGTTTGATGCAGATACAGAAAATTTATACTGGAACTATGTAAATATTAGCTAAAAACTGACAGATAACAAAACTTGATTTTTGCTTCTTAACTTGATATAAACTTTTTAAAAAATTAGTTGCATCTAAACCTTATGTGTCGCAATAACAGTCCGGCATCGCTTGATGCTGGATTTTTAAATTTAAAAATTGACACAAAAACTTTACATCTGACTATTGACAGCTGTAAAGTTTTTGTGTATAATAGTGTAAAGACTAAATAATGCCACATTAGTGGCAAAAGGAGCAGCAATGAATATTAAGACAGATATTGTAATTGCCGGATGCGGTGTGGGCGGATTATTCTGTGCTCTCCATATTCCGGACGATAAGGAAGTCATTCTTGTTACAAAGTCACGTGCTGAGGAATGTGATTCATATCTGGCACAGGGCGGAGTCTGCGTTCTGAAGGACGATAACGACTATGACAGCTATTTCGAGGATACAATGCGTGCAGGTCATTACGAAAACAACCGCGAATCAGTTGATATAATGCTTCGTGAATCACGCTCTGTTATAGAAAAATTAGTGGAGTGCGGCGTTGATTTCGAGCGTAATGCTGACGGCAGCTTTGCCTATACTAAAGAGGGCGCACATTCTACCGAGCGTATTCTTTTCCATAAGGATATTACGGGCAAGGAAATCACCTCGAAGCTTCTTGAATATGTGAAAAAACTGCCAAATGTGAAAATTATCGAAAATTTCACAATGGTGGATATTATAGAAAACGAGGGCAAGTGTGCCGGAATTATCGGCAGAAACGAGCTTGATGAAATGTCGGCGATTTATGCTGATTACACAGTGTTTGCAACGGGCGGAATCGGCGGGCTTTATGAGCAGTCAACCAATTTCCCGCACCTGACGGGCGATGCGTTGGCGATTGCGATAAAGCACGGCGTGGAGCTGCAAAATGTTGACTATATCCAGATTCACCCGACAACGCTCTATTCAAGAAAGAAGGGCAGACGCTTCCTTATTTCGGAGTCCGTAAGAGGCGAGGGTGCATTCCTCTTCAATTCGCATATGGAGCGATTTGTTGACGAATTACAGCCTCGTGACGTGGTTGCAAAGGCGATAACGGAGCAGATGAAAAAGGATAAAAAGCCATACGTATGGCTTTCGATGAAGCCGATACCCAAGGAAGAAATAATGAGCCATTTCCCGAACATCTACAAGAGATGCAAGGAAGAGGGCTATGACGTGACGAAGGAGTGCATACCGGTAGTGCCGGCACAGCATTATTTTATGGGCGGCATCAAGGTTGATGCAAAGGCGAGAACGAATATGGAGCATCTGTATGCAGTGGGCGAAACCGCCTGCAACGGAGTGCACGGCAAGAACAGGCTTGCGAGCAATTCACTTCTGGAAAGCTTAGTGTGGGCAAGGAATGCCGCAAGGGATATTATGGATACCTATGAGGTAATAGAGCACACTCCGGCGGTAAATCTGAAGCTGTATAAGAAGTGCGATAAGAATTATAAGAAGGACGTATTAAACGAGATAAAGAGAGAAAGGGAAAGACATGAATAATATAACAATGCTTTTAAATGCTGACGAGCTTATCAAGCTCGCATTAAGAGAGGATATTTCAAGCGAGGACGTAACAACAAATTCAGTGATGCGTGAGTATCAGAAGGGTGAGGTTGACCTCATCTGCAAGCAGGACGGAATCATTGCCGGCCTTGACGTCTTTAAGCGTGTGTTTGAGCTGCTTGACGATAAAACAGAGATTGAATTTTACGCAAAGGACGGAGACGCTGTTACAAACGGTCAGCTTTTAGGTAAGGTTACGGGCGATATCAGAGTGCTTTTATCGGGCGAGAGAACAGCACTTAACTATTTACAGAGAATGAGCGGCATTGCAACATATACAAAGTCAATCGCAAGCCTGCTTGAAGGCTCAAAGACGAAGCTTTTAGATACAAGAAAGACCACTCCGAATATGCGAATATTTGAGAAATATTCGGTTAAGGTGGGCGGCGGATATAACCACCGTTTTAACCTCAGCGACGGTATTCTTTTAAAGGATAACCATATCGGTGCGGCAGGCGGAGTTAAGGAAGCGGTTGCAATGGCGAAGGAATATGCACCGTTTGTAAGAAAGATTGAGATTGAAACCGAGAACCTCGATATGGTAAAAGAGGCAAGTCGGGAGGCCAAGCGGTCTTAGGAAGACAAATATCTCTCCAACTCCTTGGCTCACAGAACGACATGGCTACGATCCGACTTGGCGGAGTTAAGGAAGCGGTTGCAATGGCGAAGGAATATGCACCGTTTGTAAGAAAGATTGAGATTGAAACCGAGAACCTCGATATGGTAAAAGAGGC
>JAZQHZ010000141.1:0-3086 GCA_045540855.1 Clostridia bacterium | reverse complement strand
CTTATAGCATTGGCATTGTCTATGAGTGTAATCCCTTCGGCTTTGGCGGCTACAAACGTAGTTGTTAAGCCGGATGAAGGTGCTCAGAAAAACCATAACCCATATGAAGAAACGATTGCAAAAGAGTGTGATACCGCAGTTGACAATAACTATGCAAATAATGTGGGCAAGGATTTTAAGATAGAAGCTTCAAACGGATTTGCAAACTGTGCCAATTACAGATATATCAAATTCGCAGATATGGACTTTGGCGAAAATAAAGCAAAAAAGGTTAGAATAAAGTATGCTTGTAATGCAGCTCGTAACGGTACGATTGAATTTTTAAAAGACCCGGTATTCAAAAGCGATGGTAATATAGCCTCATATACGAGCCTTGCAAAAATTTCGGGACTTTCTGAAACAGGCTCATGGAGCGCATGGAAACAGTCTGAATGGTTTGAGGTAACAGGAGACGCTATCGGGGTATTTGATTTATATATAAAGTTTTCAGGTACTGCCGGTCAGTCATCTGCCGCTCCGAACTTTTATTCGTTTGAATTTGAGTGGGAGTATGAGGATATTAACGGCCCGACAGTTCTTTCAGGCGGTGAGATGGTAACAAATCTGTCAAAGGCAGATGTTTTGAGTGCAGAAGCTGAAATTCAGAAGAATACTGCGGCTAAAGAAGAATACACAGGCGCAATCATACTTTCAGAGTATGCAGAAAACGGTGCAATGCTTAGTCTTAAATATGACGAACAGTTAGTTTTAGACGATAACGAAGTTACATCTTTTTACATACCTGAATATGACAAAAATTCCGATACTGTAGGACTTGGCGTATATTTCTGGAAAAATGATTTAACTCAGATTAAAACAGGCTCAGAAATCGGTACTGTAAACGCAGGCTCGGGTGAAGTATCAACAGCTGATTTGTCAGCTACAGCAATGAGTGGAACCGTAACAATAACAGGAAGCGGAGCAAGTGATGATAAGCTCTCTGTAGTGGTAGTTCCAAAAGATTACAACAAATCAGAAGCTCCATATAAATCAGCAGTTCAGGCTTATGAAGCAATGGTTTATGACGGTGAGTATTTATATTCATTTAAAATGAATGAAAATGTTCCGACAGGTGAGTATATCGCAATAGTAAAGGGTGAAAACACCTCGCTTGAAAAAGCATTTTCATATACAAATCCGAAAGATATTTATAACGAGCTTGTAGCTTTAAAGGGTGCACAAGACAGTGATGTAGCAGGTCTTTTAAAGAAAAATGCAGGAATGCTTGGGATTGACGCATCTCTATTTGAAAATGTAAGTTTACAAGATGCAACTATAATCAATGCAAAACTCAAAGCGGTGTTTGGCGCAAATCAGTTAGACCCGGATATGAGTGATTTTACAGCGCTTATCAGCACAATTAAAACCGCAATCCTGCCACAGTCAGTTGTTGCAAGCATAAAAAGCTCAAGTGCTTCAAAAGCGACAGAGCTTATTGAAGAATATGCAGCGGAGCTTTTGATAAAGGATACCGACAAGTATAAAGAATACTTTACGGGAGATAACAAAACACATATAGGAAAAGCTGTAAAAGACAGTATGACAGCAGAGTTAAAAGTAGAGGATTTTCCAAAAGTATTTGATAGTGCAGTAATTGTCGGTATGTTTAATGCAGCACCGTCATGGGGATATATTGATTCTGCAATTCTTGATTTTGATGATGAGCTTGGTATTAGTACATCAGATTATAAGAGACTTATAAATGATGCAAAATCTAAAATGTGTAATGAGTTTTTAGGTTCAGGCTTTAAATATGCATCTGAAATTACAGATAAGTTTAACTCTATCATTGATAAATATGCAACAAGTGCAAATATGACTGAAAAGTCATATGACCTTATGGAATCACAAGTCGGAGAGGTTTTATACACTATAGCGGTATCAATTGATAAGCCAAAAGAATATTCGGTAGAAGAACAGAAGCAGGCAACAGAAGTTTTCGCAGACCTTGACAGTGTGGAGTGGGCAAAAGAAAGCATAGTGTCTATGTATAACAGTGGATTTGTATCAGGAAAGAGCGAAACAATATTTGCTCCGAATGACAATATAACACGAGAGGAATTTGCGGCAATACTTGTAAGATGCTTCGGAATAGGTGAACATACAGCTGACGGACTTGCGTTTTCTGATGTAGATAAAAATGCATGGTATGCAAGATATATTGCAGCGGCAAAAAATGCAGGAGTAGTAAACGGCATTACAGAAAATACATTTGGTATAGGAGAGCCTATAACAAGAGAACAGGCAGCTGCAATGCTTCAAAGAGTTGTCGGTGCTGTCGGAAAGAACATATTACCGAGTAAGCCGTATGCAGCATTTATTGACTCAACACAAATTTCAGGCTATGCATACGATGCAGTAATAGAACTTGCAAAAGCAGGAGTAATATCAGGTGTCGGAAGTGATGCATTTCTTCCGCAGAATAATGCCACAAGAGCAGAAGCTACTGTAATGATTTCAAGACTTCTTGCAAGTATCAGATAACAAAGGAGGGCAATATGAGAAAAAGATTTATTTCAATTTTGATGATTTTTGCAATGTTTTTCGCTATAGTCCCCGTTATGGCAGAAACAACTGAAACAACTGAGCCTGCAAAGCCTGCGGCAACATCGGTATTTGAGAGCGTTAGTGCAAAAACTGTTGCACAAATGAACAATTTAATACTTTCAAGCGGTGCTCTCGGAGACCCGTCAACAGGAGGCTGGGGAAGATTTGATAATCTGGATTTTGGAGAAAGCGGAATTGAAAGTATGCAGGTACAAGTAGGGTTGTCGTCGGCTTACAGCGGAGCTACTGTGAAATTCTATATTGATGAGATAGCAGGAAGCCCGTTTGCAGAGGTGACAATTCCGACAACCGGAGGTTGGACAGTACTGAAATGGGTAGAAGCAACCTTACATAACGGCGATATATACGGAGTACACTCTGTATATGTACAGTACGCAAACAGCGGTAAAGGAAATGTCGCAGCGTTTAAAATGACACCGATGGCAAGCGCAGAAGAAGATTTGAGTGTACCTAAGTCGGAGGCCAAGCGGTCTTAGGAA
>JAZQHZ010000140.1:0-2867 GCA_045540855.1 Clostridia bacterium | reverse complement strand
TCGTCGTTCTTGAAGGTGGTCTCAACGTATGCGGGCAGATCTGCGCCCTCTGCGATGTATTCGCCGTACTCTGCATCTGTTCTGCCTAATACGCCCTTCTTATATGCCGCATTCTTAACTAAGTCCTCACCTGCTCCGCAGTCTGTTGTAACGTAGCCGTCAAAGCCCCAGTTACGTCTTAAAAGGTCTGTTAAAAGATACTCATTCGCCGCTGACGGTAAATAGTTATATAAAAGCTCGCCGTTTCTGTAAATTGTTGTCGCATTGTATGATGACATTATTGAGCCCGGCATCACGATTTCCGTCACGTTCTGGAATACCTTTGTATAGTAGTTTCTTAAATTGAATTCGCTCATTATTGACGAACCGCCACGACGGTTAGCCTCGTTATTATTTGCTGCGTAATGCTTGATTGTAGCGATAATCTTTGTATACTTCTCATCATCGCCCTGCATACCCTTTACAAACTCACCGCCAAGCTGACCTGTTAAGTACGGGTCCTCGCCGTAGGTTTCTTCGTTACGTCCCCATCTCGGGTCACGTGCCATATTGATTGTCGGTGTGTAGTATGAAAGATTGTATCTGTTATTCTTTCCTCTTGCCTCTGTTGAGGTGATGTCCGCAACGCTGTAAACAAGGTCACGGTTCCAGGTGTTTGAAAGTGCAAGCGGCGCCGGGAAGTTTGTAGCAACGCCCTGTCTTGCAACGCCGTGTAAGCACTCCTTCCACCAGCCATACTTGCTTACGCCTAAACGCTCAATCGCCGGTGCATCCTTACCAAGCTGTGAAACCTTCTCTTCAAGTGTCATTCTTGAAACGAGGTCTGCCGCTCTCTCCTCAAATGAGAGTGATGTGTCCTGATACGGTAAAAGTCCCGCCGGTACCTCTGTCGGTGCCGGAGTTGAGGGAACAGCAGTCGGCGGTGTTGTTGCGTTCGGGTCCGCAGTTACTGTCGGTGCATCCGAATCGTAGAACTTCAACGATATGTAGTTGCCACTATATCCGTTACCGCTTAAATGTGTGATTTCCATTGTTACATTACCGCTTGCCGCAGTTGTTGCAAGGGCTGATGTGTTTGTTGAGAACGTATCCCAGCTGCCGTTATTTACCGCACTAAAGGTTGCAACCTCAGTGCCGCCCACCTTTACACTTACCGATACATCGTTCTTACAAGCCGCAAGAAGGTCAACCTTGTCATAGGTTGTTGCAGTAAGGTCAAGCGAAGGCATTGTAAGGACAGCAACATTATTCTGTCCCTTCAGATTGTCCGGTCTTAAAACTCCGTATGCACTGTCTGTTATAATGCTTCCCTTGGAGCTCTGGGTAATTGAATTATTACCGAAGTTAAGGGTAGCCGAGCCGTCCGCTCCGATTGTCACTGTACCGTAGCCGTTTGCATCTGTTGTAGTTGATGCAAATACCGGAACTGACGAAAGTGCCATCGAAGCCGTAAGTGCCAATGCACAGATTCTCTTCATGTTCATAAATTTCATTCCTTTCACAAATTTCAATCTCTGCCGATGAAACAGTCCCTATTACCTTTAAGTGATTGTCCGCAAAATCAAGTAAAAACTAAAAGAAACCAATTTCAATTTTATACTTGAATTATATCACGTTTTGTTATATAATAATAGTCAAAGAATTTATGAAAGTAGTCAAAAATTGCACTCTTTTCAGGAGGTCATTATGGTACCGTATTATGAATTTCAGGCATCCGATATTGAAGTAATCCATAACGCACGTGAGCTGCGGTATAATTCGCACATTCACGGGCATATTGAGATTGTATATGTCTTTAAAACAGGTCAGCACGTACATATCGACGGCAGTGATTACGAGGTAAAGGAAGGCGAAGCGGGAATTATTTTCCCGAATCTGGTGCACTCGTATTACCGCAATGAGTACCGTGACACTGACCAATTATTGCTCATATGCTCGCCCAAGCTTTTTAAGGGGCTGTTCCCGAATTTCGACACGCATATCCCCGAAAATCCCGTAATAGGTGAGCTTGACGAGACGACGAAGCTTGCATTTTCCGAGCTTTTATCCGCCGAAACCTTCCCGGAACGGCTTGCGTGGACGCTTATTATATTAAGTAAGCTGATGAAAAAGGTAACTCTCACCCACGCCGATTCCGCACCCGTTGAAAATCTGACGCAGAAAATCATTCACTATATATCACAGAATTTCACGCAGGAAATTACACTTGAAACGCTCGCAAGGGAGCTTAACGTGAGTAAATATTATATTTCCCACACCTTTACGCACAGCATAAAAATAAGCCTGCCCAATTATCTCGCACTGATACGTGCAGAATATGCCGCAGGTATGATGCGTTCCACAAACGAGAGCATAACGAATATATGTAACGAATCCGGCTTCACAAGCCAGAGCACGTTTAACCGTGCATTCAAGCGGATTTATAATATGACGCCGCGTGAATATAAGGATAGCATCGGAGAATTATATAAAAAATGACAGTTTATCTGCTTTGCAGATAAACTGTCATTTTTAATTCGGAATTATTGATTTTTCCTGATGATAAATTATTGTTTAGCGGATTAGTTTGCACTTATTCAAACGATTCAAACGGGCTCTGCCCCAAGACGTTCAGCATTGATTGCTTGCAACGTATATCCCCGGTTCTTTTTCTGTCATCAGCAACAGAAAAAGTACGAAAAAGAATGCCGTTCAAGACGTTCCCTCTTGAAAATCTCCCTTTAAATGGTGCAGTGGCAGGCAATGCCTGCATACGAAGGTGTCGTGGAATTTTGCAAGAGGGTGCAGCTTAAATTTGCAAGCATTACCCACAAATTGCAAGGTTTGAATTGCAAACATTATTGCGTCAGCAATAATTGTGAACTGTG
>JAZQHZ010000139.1:0-3212 GCA_045540855.1 Clostridia bacterium | reverse complement strand
TTCTTTTTCGTTCTTTTTCTGTTACTGCAGACAGAAAAAGAACCGGGGATATACGTTGCAAACAATTAAAGCTGAACGTCTTGGGGCAGAGCCCGTTTGAATCGTTTGGGCGAGTGCAACCATCCCGATAAATTCAAATTTGAATTTCAACCATTCCTGCGTAAGCATTACTTACACATTGAAATTAATTCTCTTGACTTTCCACCCAAAACCATATATAATTACTACGAAAATAATCACAAGAGGTAAACATCAATGAAAAACACAAAACTCAAGGGCAACCTTATCCTGCTCCTCACCGCATTTATCTGGGGCACCTCATTTATTGCACAGAGCAAGGGTGTTGAGGATATTACTCCGCTTGCCTTCAACGGCATACGCTCACTCCTGGGCGGTATCGTTCTTCTGCCGGTAATTACAATGCTTGATTTCACCAGACGGAAGAAGGGCGAAAGCGTTTATAAAATCGACAAAACTCTCATAACAGGCGGCATAATCTGCGGAATTTTCCTCTGCCTTGCCAGCACTCTCCAGACTGCCGGTATGGTCTATACAAGTCCCGGCAAATCCGGATTTATCACTGCATTATATATGGTAATCGTCCCGATTGTTGGGCTTTTTATCGGCAAAAAGCCAAGCCCCGTAATCTGGCTTTCAGTGCTTATCGCAGTATGCGGACTGTATCTTATGTGCATAGACTCGTCCTTTGATATCAATAAGGGCGATGTGCTCACTCTCTTCTGTGCCGTCCTTTTTACAGGACACATTATGGCAATCGACTATTTCTCACCAAAAGTTGACGGCGTCAAGCTTGCGTGCCTGCAGTTTTTCGTGTGCGGAGTGCTTAATATTATATGTATGTTCCTGTTTGAAAAGCCCTCACTTTCGCCGATTTTGGGCTGCTGGGCATCAATCGGATATTCGGGAATAATGTCTTGCGGAGTGGCATACACGTTGCAGATTGTAGGTCAGAAATATACCGACCCGACCTCGGCTTCAATTTTAATGAGCCTTGAATCGGTTTTTGCCACACTTTCCACCGTTGTACTTGTCGCACTCGGCTGGCAGCTCACGGGCGGGGCATTGACTCAGCGCGAGATTTTGGGCTGCGTATTAATGTTCATTGCAATACTGCTTGTACAGCTTCCCGACAGGAAATCAAAGATTTCAGCTTCTTTACAATCATAAAACATTGTCGGATTTTGTCTTGACAATCCGATTTTACTGTGCTAACATATTATTACATATGTGAACGTATTTCACAAAAGGAAAATTTTTTGCGGAGGTAAAAAAATGAAAAACATCAACAAGAAAAAAGTCTTTGCACTTTTCTTCTCTCTGTTCATCGTTTGTATGACAGCTTTCCCTGCTTTTGCAACAGAAGCGGTTGTAACAGAGCCGGCAGCCATAACACAGACGGCTGAGGTTGAAGAAGCAGTAGCAACAGATGTTGCCGCTGAGGAAGCAGTGGCAGTGGAAGAGCTTGCAGCCGAGGAAGCTGAGGAAGCTCCGGTAAGCAAATACTATTCAACATTTATGGCACTTATTCCGCCGCTTGTTGCAATCGGACTTGCTTTAATCACAAAAGAGGTTTATTCCTCACTTTTCATCGGTATCGTTCTGGGCGGTTTCTTTGCTGCGAACTGGCACCCCGTTGGTGCACTTGACTATGTCTTGAATGACGGTCTCATCGCGGCAGTTTCAGGCACAGCCGGTATCTTTATCTTCCTTGTAATCTTAGGTGCAATGGTTGCACTTGTGAACAAGGCAGGCGGCTCGGCAGCGTTCGGACGCTGGGCACAGGTACATATCAAGTCAAGAGTAGGTGCGGCACTTGCTACATTTATTCTCGGCGTATTAATCTTTATCGACGACTATTTCAACTGCCTGACAGTAGGCTCAGTAATGCGTCCGGTTACAGACCGTCATAAGATTTCAAGAGCAAAGCTTGCATTCCTTATCGACGCAACAGCAGCTCCTATCTGTATGATTGCTCCGGTTTCATCATGGGCAGCGGCAGTTTCAGAGTTTACCGAGGGAACAGGTTATTCAGGTATTGACCTCTTTATCCGTGCAATTCCGTATAACTTCTATTCACTCTTAATGCTCGTATTCATCATCGCAATCACACTTATGAAGTTTGATTACGGCCCGATGAAGCTTCACGAATTCAATGCATCAACAAAGGGCGACCTCTTCACAAGCGGAAGAGAGGAATTTGAGGATTCTGTTGATGACAAGTCAAACCCGAAGGGCAAGGTTATAGACCTTATCTTCCCGGTTATCGCACTCGTTGTATTATCAGTTATCGGACTTATCTATGTAGGCGGCTTCTTCTCAGGTGCAGACTTTGTTACTGCATTCGCTGATACAGATGCAACAGTAGGACTTCCGTGGGGCGCAATTTTAGCATTGATTGTTACAATCATCTACCTCATGGCAAGACGAATCATAACCTTCAAGGAAGCAATGGAATGTATCCCGAAGGGCTTCAATGCGATGGTTCCGGCTATTCTTATTCTTACATTTGCAACAGCATTAAAGAATATGACAGGTCTTTTAGGTGCGGCACCGTTCGTTGAGGGACTTATGAACTCAGCAGCGGCAGGACTTGCAAACTTCTTACCGGCTATCATCTTCGTTGTAGCATGCGTACTTGCATTCTCAACAGGTACATCATGGGGCACATTCGGTATTCTTATTCCGATTGTTACAGCAATCTTTGACCCGACAAGCGAGCTCTTAATCATCGGCGTATCAGCTTGTCTGGCAGGTGCAGTATGCGGCGACCACTGCTCACCGATTTCAGATACAACAATTATGTCATCGGCAGGAAGCCAGTCAAACCACATCAACCACGTTTCGACACAGCTTCCGTACGCAATCACAGTTGCGGCAGTATCATTTGTTACATATCTCTGTGCAGCATTTGTGCAGAACGCATTTGTACTTTTACCGATAGGTATTGTGATGCTTCTTGCAGTATTGTTTATACTCAAAGCTGCTACAAAGAACAAGGCTTAAATATTAAAAACATACGAGGCTGTTTAGCTTCGTATGTTTTTTAATTTGGGGAATTTGGGTTTGTTGGGGAGTTTAAATTTATGATTGTAGGGGCTGATGCCCTCATCAGCCCGCAAAATTATACCAAATTTGCCCATTGTTACGCCAACGGCGTAACAATGACGGGACGATGAGGGCATCGTCCCCTA
>JAZQHZ010000138.1:0-20982 GCA_045540855.1 Clostridia bacterium | reverse complement strand
ACCCACAAATTGCCAAAAAACAAACCCAACAAAATTACTCTTATTTGGCATCGGGTTTCATCCCGCCGCAACGGTTGGGCAAAGCGAAAGGGGATTTTTAAGGGGAAAACATCTTTTTAAATGTTTTCCCCTTAAACGGCAGTCTTTTGCTTACTTTTCTACTGCTGTAGGTAGAAAAGTAAGTAGGGGTACCAACTGCATAACAATAAGCACTACATAAGCAGGGGACAAAGTCCCGATGCACTGCAATAACAACATCTCGCTAAACCCAAATTCGAAACACCAACAACTTAGCGCCAGCATAATTGTGAATTGTGAATCGTGAATTGTGAATTGTCGGAACGACAAACCCAAATTCAACCTATAACTCACTCAATCCCCACTGCCTTCTTTGCCAGGGCATCCGCCATATCGTTGTATTTGTCTCCCGAATGGCCCTTTACCTTCACGAACTCTACCTTCACAAATTCCTTCATTGAATTATAATAATCTCTGTAATAAATTGTGCCGGGCTTGTTCACCTTCCATTCGCCTCTGCACCACTTTGCAATGCCTTCATAATCATAGAAAATCTTCAGATTTTTTATCCCGTGCTCCTTGCAGTAATGCATCGCAAACATCGAGCCCATAATCTCACCCGCAACATTTCGCATTGTTGCAAGCTCCTCGTCGTTATAGCCCCGTGAAAAGGTGCGTGCCTTGCCGTCGTGGAAAATTACGGCTCCGAACCCGAACTCCTTTGTTTTTATGTTATAGCTTCCGTCAACATACGCTATTGCGGTGTCTGAGGGGATAGTTTCAATGCTTTTTTTATCTTCCTCAATTCCAAGATATGCCTTTGCTTCATCAAGTGTCATAAATCCCTTGTACTCAGCTCCGCTATACCCTTCTATACTGCTTTTGCATTCGTCCCAGGAAGTGAATATTCCTACATTACGCCCGTTTCTGACGGCGTAAAATTTCTTAGTTGCCATAAAAAACCTCACAAAAAATGAGACAGCTAAGCTGTCTCATTAATTAATCTAACTCCCCAAGCTTTTTGATACAATCACGGCAGACAATTTTTCCATTGAATATGACTGTATTCTCAGCCTGGTCACAGAATATACAAGACGGCTCATATTTCTTTAAGATAATCTTGTCATTCTCGGTGTAAATTTCAATTGCGTCTTTTTCTGCGATGTCAAATTGCCGTCTTAACTCCGCAGGAAGTACAATTCTACCGAGATCGTCCATTTTACGAACAATACCCATAGATTTCATTTTGTATCCCCCTATTTATTTATATACCTAATTTTAACACAAAAAATTGTATTTGTCAATATATAAATTCAAAAAACAGGCTAAAAAATTTACACAATTGTTATCTCATTTGACATTTACAGTAAAAGTGCACACCTTAATGTTACAGCCGAGCATTTAACAGATTTAATCAACATATTATCACTTTCCACCAATAATTCCACACCCTTGATGCAACGTGCAAGGTCAATTGTGCGGCTCATTGCGTAAAGCTCTTTTCTTTTATCTGAATTAATAAGTACATCCTCGTTATGACAGTGGATGAGTGAGATGTCTCTCAAAAACGAAATCCACATAGCAATAATGTCGCGGATTTTGTCGCTGTTTTCGTTTGCAAATTCCGAGACCTTGAAGGCATCGGCTTCGTTTTTGGAAATCAGGAACGGCATAATATTTAAAGCCTTGTTCCTCAGCTCCTCAAATTCCGTATCCGCAATGATTTTATCCACCATTCCCGGCACGCCCTCGCAATAGCGTGAAAGGAACTCCGCACGAGGCAGGTCGTCGGGATATTTTTTCTCTATATATTTTTTTATCGTATCCGCCGGCACCGGATTGAAGCTGATAATTGCAGAGCGTGAAGTAATCGTCTGCAACAGCTGTGAAGCGGAGGGGATAATTATAATGAACACCACATATTCCGGCGGCTCTTCGATAGTTTTAAGCAATGCGTTCTGTGCCTCAACGGTCAGATTTTCACCGTCGGGAATTATAAACACCTTTTTCGCACCGCCATATGGCTTTTTAAGTGCATCGGCATTTATTTTACGTGCCGCATCAACTCCGATTGTCTTTTTAGGCTTACCGTCCGCACCCTTATCGTGCTCAACGAAAATTATATCGGGATTGGTGGAGGCAAGTGCCTCAATGCAGGCGTGGCAATTGCCGCAGGGTGCGTTTTTCGCATCGGTGCAGACAAGAGCATTGGCAAAAAGCCGTGCATTCTCTGTCTTATACATACCCTTAACACCCTCAAAAATATAGGCGTGGGAAGGGTTTGCATTACGCACGTTATTAATCAGCGTATTCATTATTTTTTCGTGAAAGGTGGTGTAATTATACATTTTTTACCTTCCTTCTGAATATAGTTAATTGTATTATAACATATTTTAGAATTTTTGTAAATAGAAATAAATTATTGTTTGTAGGGGCGATTCACGAATCGCCCGGGACAACCACCAATATTTGGAAAACGGGCGAACACGGTTCGCCCCTACAAATACGCATATAAACATTAATTTAAAATAATTTTTCATTCTTGAATGAAAAATTTCAATGATTCCGAATTACGCATTCCGAATTCCGAATTAAAAAAAACCGGAGGTTTTTTTCAATGTCTTACATATTTTCCGCTATGCTTATAGCTTCTCTCATCTGCGGCTTTGTTACCGGCAACCTTGATAAAACCGTTGCCGCCGCATTTGACGGTGCAAATGAGGCTGTGCAAATCCTGATTTCTATGGCAGGTGTGATGTGCTTCTGGACGGGATTTTTAAAAATCACAGAGAAAAGCGGTGCTTCTTTTTTATTAGCAAAATTACTCTCGCCTTTGGTAAATTGGCTGTTTAAAGGCGAAAATGAAAAGGCGAAGGAATTTATTGCCATGAATATGACGGCAAATATTTTAGGTATGGGCAATGCCGCCACTCCGATGGGAATAAAGGCAATGGCAGAGCTTGAAAAAACTAATAAATTGAAGGAAAAGCCGTCAAAAAGTATGTGTATGCTCGTTGCAATGAACACCGCCTCAATCCAGCTTGTACCCACGACAATTCTGTCACTGCGTGCCGCCGCTTCCTCAGCATCGCCCGAAAGGGTGATACCGCTGATATGGATAGCCTCGCTTGGCGGATTTATCGCCGCAGTAGCTGCGGCAAAATTAAAAAAATCACCGTAAAACGGTGATGAATACTTGACAAGTATGGGTTTGGGTGATATAATAAAGATAGTTCAGAAGCAATTAAACGGTTGTTTCTGTTTGTAGAATTAATTATTTATATAGAAAGAAAATCTTTCTACCCATAACCGTCCTACGTCACAGGGCGGTTATTTTTTGATTATCCATACAATGAGAAAAATTAATAACAATTGCATTGTTAATTCACTCATATTAATGTCCTTTCTGAAACAACCGCCAATTGCTTCATTCCTATCCGCATTGTATTTTAGCATATTTTTATTTACTTTTCAATAAAATAATACAAATGTAATATTAATATTAAATTTGTAAAACGAAAAAACACCGCAGAAGCGGTGTTAAAATTATTTACCGAATAAATCGGAATGTGAGCCTGTTCTGGTTAAGGTTAAAACCAGAATATCTTTATCAATCCTGTAAATTAAAAGCCAGTCAGGTTCAATATGACATTCTCTGTATCCTGACCATTTTCCGGTAAGATTATGGTCGCGATATTTTTCATCCAGAGCGTCACCGTTGGCAATTTTTCCTATTACTCTCTGCAATTCTTTAATATTAAGATTACGCTTTATTGCAAGCTTATAATCCTTTTTAAATTGAGAGGTTGGTTTAACTATATATTTCATCTTTCAAGGTCTGCAAACATTTCATCCAGATCTGTATATCCTTTAACAGACGGATCGTGTGCAATCCTTTCTGCCTCAAGCATTGCGGCTATTGTTGTACTGTTAGGATTGTTAAGAGAAATTTCAAAAGGAATTCGTCCTTCACGCAATGTCTGACGTACAAAAATATTAAATGCTGTTGAAATATTCATTCCAAGCTCATTAAATAATACATCTGCTTTTGACTTTAAATCAGCATCCATACGTATACTTATATTAGTTGTGTTTGCCATTTTAAACATCTCCTTTCGTATTATATTATACTTCATTTGCACGAAAAAATCAACACATTTTACGAAAAATTAACATTAAAAACGAAAAAACACCGCAGAAGCGGTGTTTTTCCGATACACTCTGATTCATATACCCGAAAGTGTTTTATAGTTGAATGTGGCATCATACAAAATTAAAGCATTAAAAAATGCGTGGCACGAAACCACGCATAAAAACGCAGGTTTCGTCGTTACGCCACATAACAACAAAGATACAAAGGTTTGCATTTAAAGCCTGCATTTTTGACAAAACAAAAATACAAACCATTTTAATATCTATAAAGTTGTTATGTGGCTATAATCATCATATCACATTTATTCTGATTTTGCAAGATGTTTTTTGTAAATTATTGTTTATATATTAGGCTTCTCCTTGAGGAGAGGCTCCGCCGCAGGCGGTGGTGAGGTGTAGGATGCGAAGCATCCGTCGGATTTTCCACCTCATCCGGCACTTCGTGCCACCTTCCCCTCAAGAGGAAGGCAACACCGCTAAACATTAATTTAAAATAATTTTTCATCCGAAGGATGAAAAATTACATTCAATTGTGAATTGTGAATTATGAATTGTGAATTAAATTACGCATTGCGCATTGCGAATTAAAAAAGGAGGTTTTTATGCAATACATAATCCCGTCAATAATAATCCTCACCGTCATCTACGCACTTTTCCGCAAAACCGACATCTACCCGGCATTCACCGAGGGTGCATCTGACGGCTTGAAAATCGTCATCGGCATATTTCCCTCCGTTCTGGCAATGATAACTGCGGCATATATGTTAAGGGCTTCGGGATTTTTCGATATACTTGCAGATTTTCTTTCACCCTTCACCCAAAAGATAGGCTTTCCCTCCGAGGTGCTGCCGCTTGCACTTATCCGCCCATTTTCCGGCTCCGGCTCGCTCGGCATCCTTGCCGACATCCTGAATAAGTGCGGTGCGGACAGCAAAGCCGGTATTCTTGCCTCAATTATTATGGGCTCGACCGAGACCACCTTCTACTGTATCTGCGTGTATTTTGCCTCCACTAAGGTCAAAAAAACCGCCTCGGCACTGCCTTGTGCTATGATAGGTGATATAGTCGGGCTGATTTTGGCGGTTCTGTTGGTAAATATTTAACAAAATTTGAAATACCTCTTGCAAGATTTGAAGTTTTATACTATAATATAGGTATACTATAATGGGTTGATATGTGTTAACCTTAATTAACTAAAAAGGAGACTAAAACTATGTACAACAAGTTAACAGTTGAAGATGTAGAAGTTAAGGGCAAGAGAGTCCTTGTAAGATGCGATTTTAACGTTCCGTTAGACGCAGAGGGAAATATCACAGACGAGAACAGAATCGTTGGTGCTATGCCGACAATCGAGTACCTCGTAAACAACGGCGCAAAGGTTATCCTTTGCTCACACATGGGTAAGCCGAAGGGTGAGCCGGTACCGTCATTGTCACTCGCTCCGGTTGCAAAGAGATTATCAGAGAAGTTAGGCAAGGAAGTTGTTTTCGCAGCTGACGATAACGTTGTAGGCGAGAATGCAAAGGCAGCAGTTGCAGCTATGAACGAGGGCGACGTTGTTCTTTTAGAGAACACACGTTACAGAAAGGAAGAGACAAAGAACGTTGAGGACTTCTCAAAGGATTTAGCATCACTTGCTGACCTCTTCGTAAACGATGCTTTCGGTACAGCTCACAGAGCACACTGCTCAAACGTAGGTATCACAGAGTTCGTTAAGCCGGCAGTTGCAGGCTACCTCATCGGTAAGGAAATTGATTTCTTAGGCAACGCAGTTAACTCACCGGTTAGACCGCTCGTAGCAATCCTTGGCGGTTCAAAGGTTTCATCAAAGATTTCAGTAATTGAGAACCTCTTAAAGAAGGTTGACAAGCTCATCATCGGCGGCGGTATGGCATACACATTCTTCGCTGCACAGGGCAAGACAACAGGTACTTCATTGTTAGAGCCGGACTACATCGACTATGCTAAGAAGATGTTAGACGAGGCTGGCGACAAGATTGTATTACCGGTTGATACAGTAGTAACAGAGGCTTTCGACAACGATGCTCCGTCACAGGTTGTTGAGGGTAACATTCCGGAAGGCTGGATGGGCCTTGATATCGGACCGAAGTCAATCGAGTTATTCAAGGGCGTTTTAGCTGATGCTAAGACAGTTGTATGGAACGGACCGATGGGCGTATTCGAGATGTCGAACTTCGCAAAGGGTACAAACGAGATTGCTTCATTATTAGCTGACTTAGATGCTACAACAATCATCGGCGGCGGCGACAGTGTTGCAGCTGTTAACCAGGCAGGTCTTGGTGACAAGATGAGCCACATCTCAACAGGCGGCGGCGCATCAATGGAATTCCTCGAGGGTAAGGAGTTACCGGGTATCGTAGCATTAAGCGATAAATAAATCTTACGATTTATTTATCTAAGATAATAGATAATAAAGAATAGATAAAAGATAATAGATATTTATGTCTTATCTTTTCGACTAAAAGGAGAAAAATTATGGGCAAGTATATAATTGCAGGTAACTGGAAGATGAACAAGCTTCCGTCAGAGACATATGATTACGTTAAGGAAGTTGTAGAGGCTACAAAGGGTTCTCTTTGTGAGGTTGTTTGCTGTACTCCGTTCGTTTGCTTAAGCGAGGCAGTTCGTGCAGCTAAGGATACACACGTAAAGATTGGTGCAGAGAATTTACACTTCTGCGACAGCGGTGCATACACAGGTGAAGTAAGTGCTGAT
Source organism: Clostridia bacterium (assembly GCA_045540855.1). GTDB lineage: Bacteria > Bacillota > Clostridia > UBA1381 > UBA1381 > UMGS1958. The sequence continues at coordinate 14,076 of JAZQHZ010000138.1, read as the reverse complement.
ATGCTCGTTGACTTAGGCGTTGACTACGTTATCATCGGTCACAGCGAGAGACGTGAGTACAACAATGAGACAGACGAGACAGTAAACAAGAAGGTTATAAAGGCACTTGAGAAGAACCTCGTTCCGATTCTCTGTGTTGGTGAGTCATTAGAGCAGAGAGAAGCTAACATCACAATGGACTTAATAACAATCCAGATTAAGAAGGCATTTGCAGGAATCGCTGCAGCTGATGCTGCAAAGGTTGTTGTTGCTTACGAGCCAATCTGGGCTATCGGTACAGGTAAGACAGCTACTGACGATCAGGCTGAAGAGGTTTGCGGTGCAATCCGTGAGGTATTAGCTTCATTATACGATGCTGACACTGCAAAGGCAGTTACAATCCAGTACGGCGGCAGCATGAACGCAGGCAACTGTGCAGGACTTTTAGCAAAGGCTAACATTGACGGTGGTTTAATCGGTGGTGCTTCATTGAAGTCAGCAGATTTTGCTACAATCGTTAAGGCTGCAAAATAAATATAGCGAAAAAGAAATTCCGTTTGGAATTTCTTTTTCTAAGATAATAGATAAATTATTGTTTATGTTTTAAAATAAGGTGTAGGGGACGATGCCTTCATCGTCCCGTCATTGTTACGCCAACGGCGTAACAATGGGCAAATTTGGTATAATTTTGCGGGCTGATGAGGGCATCAGCCCCTACAACCATCATTCCTATTTACACCGTTAAACATTAATTTACAATCAAAAAAAGGAGAAAATCATATGGCAAAGAATCCTGTTGCTTTAATCATTATGGATGGTTATGGCTTAAATGATACTGTTGAGGGTAATGCTATTAAGGCGGCAAAGACTCCCAACCTTGACAAATATTTTGCTTCTTATCCCCACACTACCCTCCAGGCAAGCGGACTTCACGTAGGTCTGCCGGACGGTCAGATGGGTAACAGTGAGGTAGGACATACAAATATCGGTGCCGGAAGAATCGTATACCAGATGCTGGTTAAAATTTCAAAGGACATTGAGGACGGCACAATCAAGTCAAACAAGGCTTTAAAGGACGCTATGACAAAGGCGAAGGAGTCGGGCAAGAAGCTCCACTTTATCGGTCTTTTATCAGACGGCGGCGTTCACAGCCATAATGAGCATCTCTACGGCTTATTGGATATGGCAAAGTCAGAGGGACTTGAAAATGTATATATCCACACCTTCCACGACGGACGTGACGTGCCGCCGACATCAGGTGTTGAGTATATGCAGCAGCTTGTTGACAAGACAAAGGAAATCGGCGTAGGTAAGGTTGCTACTATTGCAGGCCGTTTCTATGCAATGGACCGTGATAACGCATGGGACAGAGTTGAAAAGGCATACAATGCAATGGTTAAGGGCGAGGGCATCAAGGAAAATGACCCGGTTGAGGCTATTAAGAATTCATACGCAAACGACGTTACAGACGAGTTTATCGTTCCGACAGTGCTTGACGAGAACGGTATGATTGAGGATGGCGACAGCGTTGTTATGATTAACTTCCGTCCGGACCGTGCAAGACAAATTACACGTGCATTTGTAGATCCGGAGTTCAACGGCTTTGAAAGAGCATTTATGACTCTCAATTATGTATGTATGGCTCAGTACGACGCATCAATGCCGAACGTTACAGTGGCTTATCCGCCGGAGCAGCTTACAATGACATTCGGTGAGTATATGTCAAAGCTCGGCAAGACACAGTTAAGAATCGCTGAGACACAGAAGTATGCACACGTTACATTCTTCTTCAACGGCGGCGAGGAAAAGCAGTTCGAGGGCGAGGACAGAATATTAATCAAGTCACCGGACGTTGAGACCTTCGATATGAAGCCGGAAATGAGTGCATACGAGGTATGCGATGCAGTATGCAAGGCAATTGACGAGGATAAATATGATGTAATCATCTTAAACTATGCAAACTGCGATATGGTAGGTCATACAGGAATTTTTGAGGCGGCAGTTGCAGCTGTTGAGGCAGTTGATGAGTGTGTTGGCAAGATGGTGGACAAGCTTCTTGAAAAGGGTGGCAAGGCTATTATAACAGCTGACCACGGTAACGCAGATTGCCTTATCGACCCGGAAACAAAGGACGTGTTCACAGCTCACACAACAAACCCAGTTCCGATGATTGTAATCGGTCAGGGCGATGTTAAGTTAAGCGAGGGTGCGTTATGCGACCTTTGCCCGACAATGCTTGATATGATGGAAATTGACCAGCCGTCAGAAATGACAGGTAAGAGCTTAATTGTTAAATAAAAAAAATCACCGCTTGACATTTTTGTTAAGCGGTGATATAATATAAATATAAGCAGAATGGTTTGACCATTCCGCAAATAACAGCTAAAATAAATTTAGTCGTCTATTTTTGGGGAATAGGCGACTATTTTTTTATATAAATGATTATCAATAATATCAATAAAAGAATAATTTGAATATCACTCATAATTAACACCTCCTTCCAGGAAGTGTCGGAACAGTCGCCACTGTTCTGCCTGTAACCGGATTTTTCCGGCATTTTTTATTTTACACTAAAATTTGCTAAATTGCAACAATATAATATAAATTTAATTTGTTTGTAAAGTAAAAATCCGCAATTATTGCGGATTTCCTAATGATACAATATTATTCATTGAGACCTTTACTGTTCTGCTTCCTTCAGGTGCATTCATCTTCTTTGCATGAAGTTCATTTGACGAAGCTGTTAAAATATCATCCTCTTCATCAAATAATAAAATATAAAGCTCCGGATTTTTATATTGCATACCTTTATCTCCCATATTTCCTAAATTTTCCCAATATACCAAAGGTATTTTATCATCACTTCCGCATTATTTCAATAAAAAAAATATAAAAGATAATATTTTACAATAAAATGATAATTTAGTTAATGTTTAATAATCCAATATCGCAGTTTTTACCTTGCCGTTTTCTATTTCAGCTATCGCATATGTGCCGCCAAAACGCACGCTTCCCGGATTTAATATTGTCATTTCTCCCGAAAAATCTGTATGAGGGATATGCGTATGCCCGAATACACACAGCTTTGCTCCCACAGCTTGAGCTCTTTTTGCAAGTGTTGTGTATCTCAGCTCGTACTTCACACGGTAGTCGTGACCGTGGGTTATAAATACTCTCACTCCGCTTATATCCACAATCAGATCACCCGGTGCAGTTGTGAAAATATCGTTGTTTCCACGCACATAATGAATTGGAATATCGGGATAAATAAAGCTTAAATCCTCCGCATCCCGCACGCAGTCACCTGCGTGAATTATCGCATCAAGCTGATTTTCGTATTTATTTATTATATTCATACAGCGATTTGTATCGCCGTGGCTGTCGGATAAAATCAAAATTCTTTTCATATACACCTCCGGAATTATTATCAGTATAACATATATGTCGCAATTTGTCAAAACCTGCTGTCGAGAAAAAATTTGCAAAAACCGCAAAATATGACAGTTTTTTCAATTAATATATGCTATACTATCTCCGAAAGGACTGATTTTATGCCAAAAATTAATACTTACATAAATTTGAGAAAGCCTGTTTTACACGATATTTCCTTATCAATTTTGCTTTTGCTCGCCTCACGTGCATCCGTTCTGGGAATGTTTCCGTTCGGTATCACTTTTTTTGCTGCGTGCTTTGATAAAACTATCTCTTATATGGCATTTTTTATAATATCTCTGGGGCTTATTTTATCCTCTGCTCCTATGTATATTATGAAATATCTCATCTCAGCACTGCTGTACAGTTTTTTTGTTCATATAAACAAAAGGAAATCCATAAAAAACGAATCAATCGTTTGCGGCTGCTCCGTATTTCTTGGCGGTGCAGTTCATTCCTTCTGCTTTTTCGGTGGATATTCTGCACTACTTCTTTCTCTTATAGAAGGCATAATCGCAGGTATAGTTTACATAATTTTCACACGTGCGAGCGAATTTATGGTTAACCGCACAAACCGCACCTCAATTGCACGGGACGAGCTTATAAGTGTGGCACTTTGTGCCGGAATTTTTATAACAGGATTAAGTGACATAAAATTTCCGATGGGAATTTCAGTATCTGGAATTGCCTGCGTTTTTGTGGTGCTGTGCATTGCATATCACTCATCACTCTCGTCCGCAGGCTCGGCAGGAGTGGGCATAGGCTTTATTTCGTCTATGTCACAGCCCTCGTGCATTGCGTGCGGCGGCTTTTACGGACTGTGTGCATTGTTTGGAAATCTGCTGAAAGGATTTGGCAAATATGGCAGTGCTGTCGGATTTTTAGGCGGTGCTGCTGCGGCATTGATTTACTCAAAATTCGGTGCAGAGCTTAATATCAACGCCTTTGACATAGTTATAGGTACTGTGATTTTTACCGCAATTCCCGATAAAATTCATAATAATTTAAAAATCTATTTTTCAAAATCGCTACGCTCCGAAACGCCCGACACAGGCGAGCGGGTGCGGATGTATTTATCGGAAACCTTAAATTCAATATCTGATGCCTTTAAAAGTCTTAACGAGGTTTTTAATGCGGTATCCGACAGGCGGATAAAAAACCTGAACGCAGAAGCCGCTGACCTTTTTGAGGACACTGCACAGCGAGTGTGTAGAGGCTGTTCCACCGCAGTGCATTGCTGGGAACGTGATTTTAATACTACATATAAAAGACTTCTCTCACTCCTTGATGCAGTTGAAAAGGGTGAGGAAATTCCCGAATGTATGAGCAGGCAGTGTGTAAGAAGTACAAGCTTTGTGAATGAGTTTCTCCACGTATATGAAATTTACCGTGAGCGTGAGCTTTTTCTGGGCGAAGCCCTGCGAAGCCGAGACCTGTCTGCAAGGCAATACCTTGATATTTCCCGGATATTTGCCACTCTTTCAGCCTCTACGCAGAACAAAATCAGGTTCAGAACGGATTTTGAGGACGAAATTATAACCGAGCTTGACAAGGAGGGAATAACACTTTTTGAGATAAGCGTGATTGAAAAAAGCGAGGCTGTTTTTGAGATTTGTCTGGGACTCAATAACGGTGCATATATCGACCGCCTTGAAGAGATTATAAAAAACGTAACCGACTCAAATATGGAATTTGAAAGTGAAAAGGACGGAATTGCAAAGTTTGTATCAAGCCCGATTTTTGGCGTTAATACGGGATTTTGTGCCGTTCCGTGTGAGGGCTGTGAGGTTTCGGGCGATAATATAGAAATTTTTGAGGATAGATTTTTCAACACCTATATTCTGATTTCTGACGGAATGGGCTGCGGATATGATGCAAGAAACGAAAGCGAAGGGCTTATAAAGCTGATAAAAGAATTTATCCTTGCCGGCTTTGACGTTGAAACGGCAATTAAAACGGTTAACAGTGCGCTGTGTCTGAGAATTTACGGCGAGCACACTGCTTCGCTTGATATGCTGTGTATCGACCGCAATAAGGGACTTGCGAGAATTTTTAAAATAGGCTGTGCCGAAACACTTTATATAAGTGAAAACAAATTTGAAACTCTATTTCCCATTTCACTGCCTGCCGGCTTGCTTGAAAATATCAATCTCCAGCCGCAGACACGCCGTATTCACAAGGGTGACACCTTCATAATGGCGAGCGACGGAGTAACACAGTGTGGTGGAGTATTTGGTGAGTGGGCAAAAAAGGAATACAACGAAAATCTGACTCCGCAGGAGCTGTCGAAAAAAATAACGGATAAATCAATATCAAAATGGAACGGAGCCGCATTTGATGATTTAAGCGTTGTTGTGGTAAGAATAGAATAAAAAAATACCGCAAATGCGGCTTGACATATTGTTTTTTTAGTGCTATAATGTAGATAGAAGAAACATCTTAAACGATTGTTTCTGTTTTAAGATTTATTATTCATATAGAAAGAAAAACTTTCTACCCTAATAATCGTCCTATGTCACAGGGCGGTTATTTTTTTATTATCCATACAATGAGAAAAACTAATAACAATTGAATTGTTAATTCACTCATATCAATGTCCTTTCTGAAACAACCGCCAAGATGTCTCATTCTATCCATTTTTTATTATATCATATTTTTACAAAAAAATCAATTAATTAACATATTTATAATAAAACTGTAATTCAAATAAAAAATTTCCAAAAATAATTTATCATAAACAGACAATACTAATAAAGCAAAAATGCAAATTTAATTTGAAAGGATAAATATTATGGAAACAATAAAAAACTTTATAACTGCCGCAATTTTAATATCAATGCTCTCAGCCTGCGGCTGTTCAAATGACGTAGCAAACGTTACCACCTCACCTGCACCGACTCACTCACCAAGCCCTGCACCGACAGATAAAACTGATAATATAATGGAAAACACAGGTGATGCAATAAAGGATGCCGGAAATGCAGTGGGAAATACGGTTGAAGGTATAACAGATGCAGCGGGAAATGCTATGAAATGACGGTTAGAAAAAGGAGTTGTTTTGATACAACTCCTTTTTACTTTCATTAATTCACAATTTATAATTGTTTACATTTCAAATTTGGGTTTATCGGGATAAATTTGTAAACAGGAATGTAGGGGACGATGCCCTCATCGTCCCGCCATTGTTACGCCGTTGGCGTAACAATGGACAAATTTGGTATAATTTTGCGGGCTGATGAGGGCATCAGCCCCTACAATCATAAATTTAAACTCCTCGATAAACCAAAATTTATCAAATAATTTTTCATTCAAAGAATGAAAAATTTCCATAATTGTGAATTGACAAAACGTCAAATTGTTATCCCACCGTCTACGCATATCACCTGCCCGGTGATAAACGCCGCTTTATCACTGCACAGAAAATATACTACCTCCGCTACCTCCTGCGGCTTGCCTGCTCGCATCAGCGGAGTTTCTTCATATATTGCCGCCTTGTCCTCTTCACTTAAATGACTGTTCATCTCCGTTTCAATCAATCCCGGTGCTACGCAGTTTACATTTATTCCCGACGGTCCCTCTTCCTTTGCAAGTGCCTTTGTAAAGCCTATAACTGCCGCCTTTGATGCACTGTAACATACCTCACAGCTTCCGCCCGTAACTCCCCACATTGATGAAATATTTACTATTTTTCCGTACTTTTTATTTATCATATACGGCAGAGCTTCCTTGCTTAATAAATACATTCCCTTCATATTTACATCAAAAACCCTGTCCCAATCCTTTGTTTCAGTATCGGTAAAAAGTGAAATATGCGATATTCCGGCATTGTTAATCAATATATCTACTCCACCTATTTTTTTAATCATTTCTTTAACTGCCTCAGTATCAGAAACGTCACACTTAAATCCTACTGCACCCGTTTCGTCTGATAAAGCCCTTGCCCTTTCATCGCTCTTTATATATGTAAAATATACCTCATAATTTTCCTCGCAAAATCTTCTCACAATTGCCTCGCCTATGCCGCGACTGCCTCCGCTGATAAGTACTTTTTTCATCATTTTACCCCTTTTGTAACATATTTTTAATAAAATTTCAATTTTTTTGAAAAAATTTTGAAAAAATTTTTTTCTTCACTTCCACCATATCTTGTGGTCTGATTTTTAAATTGACACCACCTGTATTAATTATCTCTATTATACCCTTTTTTCGGGCATTTCTCAAGGTTTTTTTTAATATTTTTTACTTGATTTTTAGAATAAAATTTGGTATTATATAATAGTACAACTTCCCTTAGTGAGGGATTATAACACAGATTGGAGGTATTATTGTTTTATGGACGCAACCGAAATTTGGGAAAAAGCCCTTTTTCATATCAAAGCATCTGTTAATTCAGATATTGCTTACAGCGTATATATCAAACGCATAGTGGCAGTTTCCTATACCGATTCCGTTTTCACTGTCCTTGTGCCTCTTGAATTACATCATAATATGATAAGGCTCAGATATAAAAACAATATAGAAACAGCTCTTGAACAGGTTACGGGTAAAAAATATAATTTAGACATTAAGATTGAAGGCGAGCCTTTACCCGAAATAACTAAAGAGGAAGCAACAATTAAGGATGAAGAAAGAGATTCAAGTAACTTAAATCCTAAATACACATTTGAAAACTTCGTAATCGGCTCATCAAACCAGTATGCTGCGGCATCTGCCATAAGCACCACTGAAAATCCGGGACATATCTATAACCCGCTTTTCCTCTACGGTAACAGCGGACTCGGCAAAACACATCTTATGCACGCAATCGGCAACAGAATAAGAGAAACTCACCCGGATTATAAAATTATATATGTTACAAGTGAGCAGTTTATGAACGAATTTGTTGATTCACTTGTTTCCAACTCACCGATGAAGTTCAAGCGTAAGTACAGAAACGCAGATGTTCTTTTGATAGACGACGTTCAGTTCCTTGAAAACAAGGAAGGCTTACAGGAAGAGGTATTCCATACCTTCAACGACCTTTATGCACGTAACAAGCAGATTGTTCTTACAAGTGACCGTATGCCTAATGAGCTTGTTAAGCTTGAAACACGTTTAAGAACACGCTTTGGTCAGGGACTTACCTTTGATATTTCAATTCCTGACTTTGAAACACGAGTTGCAATTCTTAAGAGAAAAGCAAAGGAACATAACTTTAATATCAGTGACGATGTACTTATATTTGTAGCTGAAAAGATAAAAACAAACGTCAGAGAGCTTGAGGGTGCTTTGATAAAAATGATTTCAATGGCGGAAATCTCACACGATACAATCAGTATGTCTCTGGCAAAGGATATTATAACCTCACTTTTACCGGACGGTATAAAGGTTAAAATCACACCTGACAAGATTATGGAAAAGGTTGCCCTTTACTATAATATAACCAAGCAGGAGATTATGGGCAAGAGCAGAACCCAGAAATTCACACTGCCACGTCAGGTTGCGATGTATCTGTGCTATACCTTAACCGATATGAACTATTCAATGATAGGTAATGCCTTCGGCGGTAAGGACAGAACAACAGCTATGCACAATATAAAGAAGATTGAGGACGAAATCAAAATTAACGATGCTTTGAATAAAGAGGTTAATTATATTTTGAAGGATATTCAGTCACACTAAGTGTGGATAAATATGTTAATAAAGGGTTAAAAGTGAGTTAATAGCTAAAAATGAGAATTTTCCATAATTTTACAGCTTCACATTTATCCAATTTTTTCTAACACCCAAGGGTTAATAAAAAATCCTTGCATTTTATGGGCTAAGGGTACTTATACAGCAAATCCACGCTATTATTACTATTATTAAATTAATATATTATTTATTTATATATGTATATATGATACACTCACAGACTGAGGATGAGTGGAAAACTTTTTATAAAGAGGGATAATTAAAATGAAATTTAAATGCAGCAGAGCAAAATTAGTAGAAGTTATAAACACAGTTCAAAGAGCAATTTCAGCCAAGGCTGTTATTCCTGTTCTTGAATGTATAAAGATTGAATCAATTGATTCAACTCATGTTACAATGACAGGTACAAATGTAGAATTATGTGTGGAATACAATCTTGAATGTGACGTAATAGAGGGCGGAAGTGTTGCTCTTACATCAAAGATGTTCGGCGAGATTATAAGAAGAATGCCGGAGGGTACTGTTTACGTTGAGGTAAATGAAAGTAATAATGTAACAAGAATAAAGTGCGGAGCAAGTGAGTTCAGTATCCAGGGACAGGATATTGACACCTTCCCGGCAACTCCTATAATTGATGAAAGCTTTTCATTCCATATAGAAGAAAAGGCTCTTAAAAATATTATAAAGAGAGCATTGCCGTTTATTGCGGTGAATGAGGGTAAGAAGCCGATTTTAACAGGTGCTCTTTTTGAGATTAAGAATAATTATCTCCACGTGGTTACAACTGACGTTCACAGAATGGCGGTTGTTAAGGAGGAGTTAAAGGAAAGCGTAAACGATGCAAAGATGATTGTTCCAGGTCAGACCTTGAGAGAGTTGCTTAAGGTATTAAAGGACGAGGATAACAAGATTAAGCTCATTATCGGCGACAGACGTTTACTCTTTGATTTTAAGGAATATCAGATTTATACAAGCCTTCTTGACGGTGAGTTTTTGAAGTATGAGGCTATAATTAATGCTATAAATCCTGTTACAATGAAGATTGCAAAGCGTACCTTTATGGATAGCTTAGAGAGAGCAATGCTTCTTATAAATGAGGATATTTCATCATCGGTAGGAAACAAGGTGCCGGTAAGAATGAGTCTTGCATATGATAAGCTTGACCTTTCGTGTATAACAAGTAAGGGTCAGGTAAGTGACGAAATCAATGCAAAGATTGAGGGCGGCGAGCTTGTTATAGGCTTTAACTGCCGATTCCTGCTTGATGCGATGAATGTTTGTGATGAAGAGGTAATAACTGCAGAGTTCAGCACTCCGGTAAGCGGCTGCTTTATTAAGGCTGATGACGGAAGCTATACCTATATGATTTTACCTGTAAGATTATATAATTAAAATCAGCGGTATAATACCGCTAATTTTAATAATGTGGAATTATGAATATTATAAAATTAGAAAATTATTACAGCTCGGAAAATACCTATATTGTTTATGATGATTTATCAAAAGAGGGCGTTGTTATAGATCCGGGCATTGATGCCTTGAAGATTAAGGAAAAGGCGGACAGTGAGGGTATAAAGATAAAATATATTATTATCACTCATTGTCATTATGACCATATACAGTACCTTGAAGAGCTGAGGAAAATTACGTCAGCTCCGCTTGCGTGCGGAAAGTGGGCAAGCGTGAATATAGGTGAGCCTGCAATCAATGCTTCGTATATGGGGCTTGGCTATGAGATATGTGCCAAGGGTGCGGAAATTATTTTAAATGACGGTGATTGCCTTGAATTGGGTGAGTCTGAAATTAAATGTTTATATACGCCCGGCCATACAAATTGCGGAGTGTGCTATATTGCAGATAACGATATTTTTTCGGGCGATACGCTGTTTTTAAGAAACTGCGGCAGATGGGATTTGCCTACGGGCGATGAAAATACGCTGAAAAGGTCAATTCGTGAGGTATTGTATAAGCTCGGTGATGATATGACGGTTTATCCGGGACACGGTGATAAGACAAGCATAGGATACGAGAAGAGGTTTAATTTTTTCGTGCCGGAAAATGATTAAAGGATAATATATGTTAATAATTCAGTCAGGCTATGAGTGTGATTATGAAATGCGGCTTTTTGCAGGGTTGTTTTTCGATGAAAACGACGATGTGGAAATATTTTCGCATTTTAATTATGCTGATAAGGAAATAAATGTTTATACTCAGATAAATTACGCCGGTGAGGCATATTTTTATGATCACCGGTTTGATTTTGATGCAGAGACTGAATCAAAGCAGATGATTAAAAAGATTTTTACTGCTTCGTGTACCCGTTCTTTAATTCATGCGGCAAAGCAGATAGTTGACATAAGTATTCCCTGGGGCGTGATGTGTGGAATCCGTCCGGCTAAAAATGCACGTGAAATGATGGAAACAGGGCTTAGTGTTGACGAGGTAAGGGAAATTTTTAAAACTGTTTATGAGGTAACTCCCGAAAAGACAGAGCTGGCACTGAAGGTGGCGGAAAATGAGGAAAGGCTGCTTAGTCAGATTGATAAAAATAGTGTAAGCATATACATAGGTATACCGTTCTGCCCGTCAAGATGCGTGTATTGCTCATTTGTATCCACCGATATTCATACAAGCGGCAGATATATGGCTGAGTTTGTGGATAAGCTGTTATTGGAAATTGATAAAACGGCAGAGGTAGTGGAAAAAATAGGTGCGTTTGTTGATAATATTTATATAGGCGGCGGAACTCCCACAACCTTGAGTGCGAAGGATATAACAAGGATTTGTGACAGGCTTCATAAATATTTTGATTTTTCAAAAATAAAGGAATTTACAATTGAAGCCGGCAGACCTGACACTATTGACGAGGAGAAGCTTATCGCCGCAATTAATGGAGGAGCTGACAGAATAAGCATAAATCCGCAGACTATGAACGAGGAGACACTTAAAAAGGTGGGAAGAACTCATTCGGTTGAAATGGTGCGTGAGTGTATGAAGCTTGCACGCAAGGTGGGCTTTAAAAATATAAATATGGATTTAATTGCCGGTCTTCCGGGCGAGGACAGTGAAATGTTTTGTTACAGCCTTGACGAGGTAATAAAGCTTGATCCGGAGGATATAACGGTGCATTCGCTCTGCATTAAGAGGGCGGCAGACTTCAACAGGCTTGAAAAAAGGCTTACCGAGTCGGTTGAGATGAATAAAATGCTTGATTATACCCAGAAGAGAATGAAGGAAACGGGAAGAGAGCCATATTATATGTACCGTCAGAAGAACAGCAGCGGCAATCTTGAGAATGTGGGATATGCCAAGGAAGGGTATATGAGTACCTATAACATAAACATAATGGAGGAAAAGCAGACCATTATTGCACTTGGCGGCGGTGGATCAACGAAGCTGGTTATGGGTGACAGGATAGAGAGAATTTTTAATTTCAAGGACCCGCTTGAATATATACGCAGGTTTGACGAGATTTTGGATAAGAAGGACGAGATTGTTAAAATTCTTGGTGAAGGAGTAAAATAATATGGCAGAGAATGAATTAATTGCTGATATTATGGCATCGTACGAGGAAAAGAAGAACCGTGCAGCGATGCTTCGCAGACAGCGTATAGAAGAGGTACGCATAAATTATCCCGAAATTGCAAAAATTGACGAGGAAATCCAGCGCTTAGGCAGTGAGAACATCACAAAAATAATGGCAGAGCCGGATAAGGCGGATTTTTATAATTCACAGCTCAGAAGTAAGTATGAGATTTTATATAAGCAGAAGAGTGATATTATAAATAAAAACGGAATTAATCCGGAATATGAGAAATATATCTACGAATGTGAGCTGTGCAATGACAGCGGATATGTTGACGGCAAGAGATGCCGTTGCTTTGAGCAGCAGCTTATAAACGACGCATATTCGAGGTCAGATATAGGTGATATTTTAAAATACGAAAATTTTGCCACGTTATCGCTTGAATACTATTCGCCCACGAACGGTGAAAACGGCGTAAGTGAGCGTGATAATATGATAAAGATAATAGAGCGTGCGAAAAAGCTGTGTGAAAATTTCGATAATGAGAGAAAGGGACTTCTTTTCTACGGAAACACAGGGCTTGGCAAGACATTTTTGTCAAACTGTATTGCAAAAGAGCTGATGGATAAGGGTAAGACTGTGGTATACACAAGGGCAACGAGGATGTTCAGTGTATATGAGGATTACAAGTTCGGCAGAGATACGGACAGAAGCAAGATAGACAGGCTCTATGATGCAGATTTGCTGATTATAGATGATTTAGGAACGGAAAATCAGAGTAAGATAAATCTTGCGTTTTTCGATGATTTAATAAACGAGCGTGCCGCAAGGGGTAAGAAATTTATAATAAGCACGAATCTGAAGATGGACGAGCTTTCGAAGGTATACAGCAAGAGGCTGACCTCAAGGCTGGTGGAGTATTGTATATTGAATCGTTTTTACGGAAGTGATATAAGGTTGAAAAAACTGTGATACGGATGTATCACGGTTTTTTTATGTAAATTTGAATTTGTAGGGGAGTTTGCACTTGCTCAAACGATTCAAACGGGCTCTGCCCCAAGACGTTCAGTTTTAATTGTTTGCAACGTATATCCCCGGTTCTTTTTCTGTCATCAGCAACAGAAAAAGAACGAAAAAGAGTGCCGTTCAAGAGGGAATTTCCCTCTTGAAAATCTCCCTTGCTGACGCTCGCTCAAAAGAGTGCACCCTCCAATCAATACGGTACCATCTGTAGATTTTAATTAGTTCCTTTGAATTAGTGTGTTGTAAATTTGTAAGCGTGACCTACAAATTGCAAATAAAAACCTAACAAATTTGTGTTTATTTGGCATCGGGTTTCATCCCGCCGCAACGGCTGGGCAAAGCGAAAGGGGATTTTTAAGGGGAAAACATCTTTTAAAATGTTTTCCCCTTAAACGGCATTCTTTTGCTTACTTTTCTACTGCTGCAGGTAGAAAAGTAAGTAG
>JAZQHZ010000137.1:0-5231 GCA_045540855.1 Clostridia bacterium | reverse complement strand
CGTGTCTTTACACTCAATAACTGTTCCTGCTTTTTTAACTGCTCCCTCAACAGGTCTTGCCATAAGGATTTTAACAATCTTACCCCCGATTGTTATTTTAGCACCCGGCATTGGATTCATACCCTTAATATGACAGCAAACCTCATTTGCAGTTTTATTAAAATCAATATAGCTCATTTCTTTTGAAATCATAGGAGCATAAGTCATTTCCTTGTGATTTTGAGGTATTCTTTCAAGTTTTCCCTCTTTTATAAGGTCAATTGTTTCAGAAAGTGCCTCTTTTGAAAGCTCTGCAAGCTTTTCAAACATTGTGCCTGATGTGTCATACTCACCGATTGGAAGCTTTTTAACAACAAGCATATCTCCTGTGTCAAGCCCCTCATCCATCATCATTGTGGTAACACCTGTTTCCTTTTCACCGTTTAAAACAGCCCATTGGATAGGTGCCGCACCTCTGTATTTCGGAAGCAGTGATGCATGAACATTCAAGCAGCCATATTGGGGATATTCTATAACATACGGCGGTAAAATCTTGCCGTATGCCGCAACTACTATCACGTCCGGCTTAAGCTCATCCAAAACAGGCTTCAATTCGCCGTTTTTAAGAGTTTCGGGCTGATACACCGGAATATTTGCCGCCTCTGCCGCAACCTTTACGTCAGTCGGAATCATTTTGTGACCTCTGCCCTTGGGCTTATCCGGCTGTGAAACTGCACCCACCACGTCAAATCCGGCATTGACCATTGCATTAAGCGATGCCGCCGCAAAATCGGGCGTACCCATAAATAATATACGCATTGAGTTTTCTCCTTACTGTTCGAGGTAGACAGTTACTCTCTCACGGAACAATTTGCCTTCAAGATGCTCGCACTCGTGGCAGATTGCACGTGCCAAAAGCTCCTCACCCTCAATTTCAAACCAGTTTCCGTTTCTGTCCTGTGCCTTTGCCTTTACATACATCGGTCTCTCAACCTCACCGTATATTCCGGGCACACTAAGACAACCCTCAGCACCAACCTGAGTGCCGTCCGTCTCGATGATTTCCGGGTTCATCATTTCGATTACTCCGTCACCAACATCTATTATAACCGCACGCTTTAATATTCCCACCTGCGGTGCCGCAAGGCCTACACCCTCACTCTTTGTCATTGTTTCATACATATCGTCAAGCAATATGTGAAGCTTATTATCAAATTTCACTACGGGCTTACATACCTTGGTAAGGATGTCATCGCCCTCTTTTCTGATTTCTCTTATTGCCATTTTCTCACCTTTAAACCATCGTTGGATTTTTATCTATTATTATTGTCACCTGCTCATAATCTGTATGCTTACGGCAGGCATCCATTGCTTTTTTCAGTCTTTCGTTAAACGCATCGTCATCAGAGCATTTTATTATCATCTGATAACGGTATTTATTATTTATCTTCGAAACCGATGAGGCAACAGGTCCTAAAACCTGCACATTTTCATCAAGCTCCTTTAAATCGCCGAGATATTTCTTGAAATATGCCGCACACCAGCTTACATTTTTCGCCACTGCTCCCGAAAACAGCACAACTATGAGCTTCGAGAATGGCGGATACCACATCAGCTTGCGGATTTCTATCTCACCCTTGCAGAAATTATAATAATCGTGTGCAGATGCAAGGCTTATAGCCTCTGCATCAGGGCTGTACGTCTGAACGATTGCCCTGCCTGCCTTTTCACCTCTGCCGGCTCTGCCCGTAACCTGCTCAAGCATTGAGAAGGTTCGCTCCGATGAACGGAAATCGTTCATATGCAGCATAGTGTCAGCACTTACTACTCCTACAAGCGTCACGTTTTCAAAATCAAGTCCCTTGGCAACCATCTGTGTGCCGATAAGAACATTTATTTTCTCTTTATCAAAGCTTTCCAGGAGCTTTTCGTGCGATTGCTTCTTACCCGTTGTGTCAACATCCATTCTTATTGTTGTCGCACCCGGGAAGATTTTATGCACTTCCTCCTCTACCCTTTGAGTACCGCCGCCGAAATATCTTATGTATTTACTGCCGCACTCCGGGCACAGGGTGTAGTTTCTTGTGGTATAGCCACAGTAGTGGCATTTCAATAAATTGTCAAATTTATGATACGTCATCGAAATATTGCAATTCGGGCATTGCACCGTATATCCGCAGCTGCGGCACGATACGAAGGTTGAAAAACCTCGTCTGTTAAGAAACAGAATAGTCTGCTCACCCTTTTCAATATTTCTTTTCATTTCTCGGTACAGCTCACGTGAGAACATACTTCTGTTGCCCTCCGCAAGCTCATCACGCATATCCGCAATGTGTATGGGCGGAAGCTTTGCCTCGTTGACACGCTTCGTCATACTCACAAGCTCATATTCGCCCTCACTTGCCTTATAATAGCTCTCAACAAGCGGCGTTGCAGATGCAAGAACAAGTGCTGCACCGTATTGCTGTGATCGCTTCAGAGCAATTTCACGCGCGTGATACCTTGGTGACATATCCGATTTATAGCTTTCGGAATGCTCCTCGTCCATTATAATTATGCCGATATTATCAAGTGGTGCAAAGACTGCACTTCTCGCTCCGATTACTATATCCGCCTCGCCGTTATAAATTCTTCGCCACTGGTCAAAGCGTTCGCCCCTGGAAAGTCCGCTGTGGATTACCGCCACTCTTGACGAAAATCTCGCAAGAAAGCGTGATACCATCTGCGGTGTCAGTGAGATTTCAGGCACTAACACAAGTGCCGTTTTTCCCTGCTCCAGAACGTGTGCAATTGATTGCAGAAACACCTCTGTTTTTCCACTGCCCGTAACACCGTGCAAAAGAACCGGCTTAGTGCCTTCATCCGCACTTTTGCAGATTGTCCTTATCGCCTGTGCCTGCTGTTCGGTAGGCTCCATCGGCTCCGTCGGCTCCACCTTAATGTCTGCAAACGGGTCTCTTTCCTTAACAAGGTCAAAAATCTCAACATAGCCCTTTTTCTCAAGCGGCATTATTGAGCCTCGTGAAGCCTCGGTTTCTCTTAATACCTCGCTGACCTCACTAACTCCGTTTAATTGCAGATAATTAATAATTTTTGCCTGTGCGGGTGCAGTTTTTATGAGCTGCTCCATTGCCTCCTCAGAAATTTCAAGCGGACGCAGTGCCTTTACCTTGCGTTCCTTTATCTCTCTTTCCGGACGGAATTCCCTCTTTAATTCGCCCGCCTTTACCATTGACGAAACGGTTGACGATATTCCCGTTTCAAACAGTGCATAAAGCTCGTGACGTTCCATTTCACCGCCGTGATTTTTAAGCTCTCCGGCAATTTTTTCCCTTACACCTATAAGCTCATCCTCGCAGTTCAGGACAAGGAACTCACGCATCTTTATACCTGTACCTGCAGGAACTATTGCATTTATGATTTCGCAATAGCTGCACAGATACCTCTCGTGCATATATTCAATTACTTCGAGAAGCCTTTCATCAAACGCACTCCGCTCGTCCGCAACATACATCACGCTCTTTAGACCCTTTGCCGCCTTGTCCGGATGTATACCCACGCAATAGCCCTCGATTTCACGGTTGCCTCTTGCAAAAGGGACGATAACACGTCTGCCAATCTCGATTTCATCACAAAGCTCAGCCGGAACGGCATATGAAAATGCCTTGTCCACTGCCTTGGATGAATTGCTTATAATTACATCTATTACCAAAATAATATCTCCGTATTAAATATATGCCTTTATCACACTTTTGTAGTCTGCATTGAAGAAAATAAGCGAGCAGATTGCCGTTTTAAGGAACGTAGACGTATGTGTATACTTCAAGTTCCGCAAAACGGTGAGATGCGAAGCTTATTTTTATTCAACTTCATCACAGAATTCGTGTTCTACTATATCCTCGCCGAAAACTACGCCGTCCTCGTTTGCTTCACCGTTTTCTGCCATCTGGATTGCTGCAAGCTTCTCTTCCTCGTAACGCTCAGCTCTTGCAACACTGTCTGAACGAACGTAGCCAACCTTGCCGTTTGCAATTTCCTCTACTGCAAGGCTTACCGGCTTATCGAAGTGCATATCCTTTACATCCTTCGGGTCCATTCCCTCTTTTGTCTGTGCCTGCTCTGTGCCTATCATTCTTGCACGCTTTGCCGCCATTGAAACCAATGTGTAACGGCTGTCTACGCACTTATCTAACTGTGTGATTCCCGGTTCTACCATCATAATAATTTACCTCCAAAATTTAATTCAACTCTGATAATAATTTTTCTGCAAAGCTCTGCTCTGCCACCTTTTTACGGAATATTGCACATACCTCCTGCACACATTCCTCAAGGTCATCATTTACAACGCAGCAATCATATTTGCCGCACTGCTCAATTTCCCATTTTGCCGCCTGAAGGCGTTCTTCTATAAGCTCGGCACTTTCTCTGCCTCTCTCAACAAGACGTCTTTTAAGCTCATTGGCACTTGGCGGAAGTACAAATATCAGCACCGCCTCAGGGAATACCTTATTCACCTGCAATGCACCCTGCGGCTCAATTTCTAAAAGTACATTCTTTCCTGATTCAAGTGCTTCTAAAACCCTTTTTCTGTTTGTACCGTAGTAATTGCCGGCATACTGTGCATATTCAAGCATTTCGCCGTCCGCTATCATTCGTTCAAATTCCTCTTTTGTAACGTAGTGATAGGTTACACCGTCAGTTTCTCCCTCACGTCTTTCACGGCTGGTATTTGAAATTGAAAGATAAATATCCTCACGCTTTAAAAGCTCATTACATATCGTGCCCTTGCCTGTTCCCGAAGGCCCTGACATCACGAAAAGTCTTCCTTTATTCGCTTTCATATTTATCCTCTACCTCCTCTCCTTCAAGGCGTTTTGTTATCGTTTCAGGCAGAATCGCACTCAGGACCACGTGCTCCGAGTCCATTACGATTACTGCTCTTGTACGTCTTCCGTAGGTTGCATTGATTAAAAGCCCCTTATCCTCTGATTCGCGGATTACCCTCTTAACCGGCGACGAGTCCGGTGATACCACCGCAACAACTCTCGAAGCCGCAACCATATTGCCGAAGCCTATATTTATGAATTTCATATTTTCACCACTATTCGATGTTCTGAATTTGTTCTCTCAACTTCTCAATTTCGCCCTTTAAGGTTACAACGATTTTTGCAATATCTATATCCTGTGCCTTTGAGCCTATGGTGTTTACCTCTCGGTTGATTTCCTGGATAAGGAAGTCAAGCCTTCTGCCT